>DAIOUO010000418.1:0-2917 GCA_036759485.1 Geminicoccaceae bacterium
GTTGAGTCTGGTCGGTGACGCGGCGCCCCGAGCAGGCTCACCGCCGCGTCGTTGTAGAGGAGGATGCGACCGTCCGGGGCGGCGTGCACGAGGCCTTCGCCGACATCCTTGAGGATGGCGGCCAGCCGGCGCCGGTCGGCCTCGGCCTCGGCCCTGGCCCGGGCTCGCTCCTCGGCGAGCCGCTCCTCGGCGCGGACCGCCCGGTCGAGCAACTCGTCGAGCCGCGCCGGCAGCGCGCCCAGTGCGTGGCGCGCCGGCAGTGGCGTCCGCTCGCGCCGGCCGGTAGCGAGCACGGTTTCGATCGCCCGCGTGAGTGCCCGGGCGGGCGCCAGTACGAGCCGATCGAGCACTGCGGCGGCCAGGAGCAGACCCAGCGCCAGGAGTGCGGCGATCGAAAGTGCCGCGGTGCCGGCGGTCGGCGCGACGGCGTGCAGGCGGGCCGAGGCGAACGTGCCGAGGCCCAGGGCGGCGATCGCGAGCGCCCCACCGGCGAGCCAGAGCGCGGCGCGGCTCGAGATCACCCCGCCGCACCTCAGCCGACCTCGAGCATCCGCTTGACCTGGTCGACCAGGTCGCGGGTCGAGAACGGCTTGGTGACATAGGCGTCGGCGCCGAGCGCGAGGCCGCGCTCGCGTTCCGCCTCGCGGCCGCGAGCGGTGAGCATGATGATCTTGGTGTGCCGCCACTCGGGCCGGGCGCGGATCCGCTCGCAGACCTCGTAGCCGTCGAACTCCGGCATCATGACGTCGAGCAGCATGAGGTCGGGCGGTTCGCCCTCGAGCGCCTTGAGGGCCTCGCCGCCGCTCCTCGCGACCTGAACCTCGAAGCCGGCCCGCCGCATGAGGAATTCGAGGCTCAAGACGATGTTCGGCTCGTCGTCGACCACGAGGACACGCTTGGCCATCGCCGCCTCCCCGATCGACGGGACGGTCCGGAGCCGCCCGCCGATCCGTTGCTCCGGTTTCCGCATTTAGCCCGCCCCGGACAAGGCCCTAAGGGACGCGTTGCCGCGGGCCAGGGGCGGCACACCTTCCGCGCCGCGACGGGGCGCGCTAGAAGGCGCCAGGCTGTCCAACCCCTCCCCCCAGACCCGATCCGTCGAGGAGCCGCATGGCCGCCTACCAGTACATCTACGTGATGCGCCGGCTGTCCAAGATCTATCCGGGCGGCAAGAAGATCCTGGAGAACGTCACCCTCGCCTTCCTCCCAGGGGCCAAGATCGGCGTCCTGGGTGTCAACGGCGCCGGCAAGTCGACCGTGCTGCGGATCATGGCGGGGATCGACAAGGACTTCTCCGGCGAGGCCTGGGCCGCGGAAGGGGTCAAGATCGGCTATCTCGAGCAGGAACCGAGGCTCGACCCGTCCAAGGACGTGCTCGGCAACGTGATGGACGGGGTCAAGGAGACCAAGGCGCTGCTCGACCGGTTCGACGCGATCTCCGCCCGCTTCGCCGAGCCGCTCGAGGAGGAGGAGATGAACGCGCTCCTCGCCGAGCAGGCCGAGCTGCAGGAAAAGATCGATGCGTGCCGAGGTTGGGAGCTGCAGCGCCAGCTCGAGATCGCGATGGATGCGCTGCGCTGCCCGCCCGGCGACGCCGACGTGACGCGGCTCTCGGGTGGCGAGCGGCGGCGGGTGGCGCTCTGCCGGCTGTTGCTCTCGCAGCCCGACCTGTTGCTCCTCGACGAGCCGACGAATCATCTCGACGCCGAATCGGTCGCCTGGCTCGAGCGCTACCTCAAGGACTACAAGGGAACGGTCGTCGCAGTCACCCACGACCGCTACTTCCTCGACAACGTCGCCGGCTGGATCCTCGAGCTCGACCGCGGCCGTGCCTATCCTTACGAGGGCAACTACTCGGGCTGGCTCGAGCAGAAGCGCAAGCGGCTCGAGCAGGAGGAGCGCGAGGAGATCGCCCGCCAGAGGACCCTCGCCCGCGAGCAGGAATGGATCGCGGCCTCGCCGCGCGCCCGTCAGGCCAAGGCGAAGGCGCGTGTCCAGGCCTACGAGGAGCTCTTGCGGCAGGCCCAGGAGCGGGCGCCCGGCAGCGCCCAGATCGTCATCCCGCCCGGGCCGCGGCTCGGCGATCTCGTGGTCGAAGCGCAGGGCCTCACCAAGGGCTACGGCGACCGCCTGTTGATCGAGAACCTCTCCTTCAGCCTGCCGCCCGGCGGCATCGTGGGCGTGATCGGCCCCAATGGCGCCGGCAAGACGACGCTCTTCCGCATGATCGTGGGGCAGGAGAAGCCGGACGCCGGCACGTTGCGGATCGGCGACACGGTCAAGCTCGGCTATGTCGACCAGAGCCGGGACACGTTGCGCCCGGATCGAACCGTCTGGGAGGAGATATCCGAGGGCCGGGACGTGATCGAGCTCGGCAAGTACAGCATGCCGAGCCGGGCCTATGTCGCCGCCTTCAACTTCCGGGGTGCCGACCAGCAGAAGAAAGTCGGCCAGCTCTCGGGCGGCGAGCGCAATCGGGTCCACATGGCCAAGCTTTTGAAGTCCGGAGCCAACGTCATTTTGCTCGACGAGCCGACCAACGATCTCGACGTCGACACGTTGCGGGCGCTCGAGGATGCGCTGCTCGATTTCGCGGGCTGCGCCGTGATCATCAGCCACGATCGATGGTTCCTGGATCGGATCTGCACGCACATCCTGGCCTTCGAGGGCGATTCGCGGGTCGTCTGGTTCGAAGGCAACTACCAGGACTACGAGGCCGACCGGCACCGCCGCCTCGGCAGCGCCGCCGACCAGCCGCACCGCATCCGCTACAAGCCCCTGCGCGTGGCGTGACCTGTGGCGCGCCTCCTCGCTAGGATGGCGCAGGCGTGAGCGTGGCGCGGAGGCGAGCGATGGCGACGGGTCGGGCGGTTGACCAGGGGGTCGGCGCATCCCGCGAGCAGGAGTGCCGCCGAGA
>DAIOUO010000419.1:0-2907 GCA_036759485.1 Geminicoccaceae bacterium
CCCCTGCGAGAAGAGCGCTCTCGAAGGGGCACTGTTGGCCGCCGAGCGCGGCATCATCGTCCCGATCCTCGTGGCCCCGCTCGCCAAGCTGCGGCGGATCGCCGAGGAGGTCGGCCGCCCGCTCGACGGCATCGAGCTCGTCGATGTGCCGCACAGCCACGCCGCAGCCGCCAAGGCGGTCGAGCTGGTCCGCGCCGGCAAGGCCCAGCTCCTCATGAAGGGCTCGTTGCACACCGACGAGCTCATGGCCGAGGTCGTCGCGCGCGAGACGGGTCTCCGCACCGAACGGCGGATCAGCCACGTCTTCATCATGGACGTGCCGACCTATCCCGAGCCGCTCTTCATCACGGATGCCGCGATCAACATCTTCCCCGACCTCGAGACCAAGCGCGACATCGTCCAGAACGCGATCGACCTGCACCTGGGCCTCGGCCTCGGCGAGCCGCGGGTCGCGATCCTCTCCGCGGTCGAGACCGTGACACCCAAGATCCCGGGCACGATCGAAGCCGCGGCACTCTGCAAGATGGCCGAGCGGGGCCAGATCACGGGCGGGCTCCTGGACGGCCCGCTCGCGCTCGACAACGCGATCAGCCGCGAGGCGGCGGAGACGAAAGGGATCCGCTCGCCGGTCGCCGGCCGCGCCCAGATCCTCGTCGTGCCGGACCTCGAGGCCGGCAACATGCTCGCCAAGAACCTTTCCTTCCTGGCGGGCGCGGACGCGGCCGGTGTCGTCCTGGGCGCACGGGTGCCGATCGTCCTCACGAGCCGCGCCGACAGCGTGCGCACCCGTCTCGCCTCGGCCGCGGTGGCGGCGCTCTACGCGCATGCCCGGATGACCGGCAAGCCACGGGCGGAGTGAGCCTCGTGGCCGAGACCATCCTGGTCCTCAACGCCGGCAGTTCCTCGATCAAGTTCGAGCTGTTCGAGGTAGCCCCGGGCGACCGCCTCGCGAGCCGCTTCTCCGGCCAGATCGAGGGCATCGGCGTGCGCCCGCACCTGTACGCTCGCAAGGCCGGCGGCGAGACCCTGGTCGATCGCGCGGTCGCGCTCGAGGAGGCCGCCGACGTCGAGCGGGCGATGGGCGTGGTCGAGGCTTGGCTCGACGAGATCCTCGACGGATCGCCCGCCGCGGTCGGCCATCGTGTCGTCCACGGTGGGCCGGTCCACGCCGCGCCGATCGCGATCGATGCGCGGGTGCTGACCACGCTCGAAAGCTTCGTGCCGCTGGCACCCCTGCACCAGCCGAACAATCTGGCGCCGATCCGTTCCCTTCTGCGCCGCCGGCCGGATCTCTTGCAGGTCGCCTGCTTCGACACCGGCTTCCACCGCGGACACGGCGAGCTCGCCGACCGCTTCGCGCTCCCCGAGGCCCTCTGGGAGGAAGGGATCCGCCGCTACGGCTTCCACGGTCTCTCCTACGAGTACATCGCCGCGCGTCTGCCGGAGCTCGCCCCCGAGATCGCCCAGGGCCGGGTGATCGTCGCCCATCTCGGCTCGGGCTGCTCGATGTGCGCGCTTCGCGCGGGTCGAAGCGTCGAGAGCACGATGGGCTTCACCGCCCTCGACGGGCTGCCGATGGGGACCCGACCCGGCCAGCTCGACGCCGGTGTCGTCCTCCATCTCCTCACCGCCAAGGGCATGGACGCCGCCGCCCTCGAACGCTTCCTCTACCACGAATGCGGCCTCAAGGGCCTGTCCGGCATCTCGAACGACGTCCGCGTGCTGCTCGCGAGCCCCGATCCAAGAGCCAAACGCGCGCTCGACTTCTTCACCTACAAGATCGCCCAGATGACGGGCTGGCTCGCGGCCGCCCTCGAGGGGCTCGACGGCTTCGTGTTCACCGCCGGTATCGGCGAGAACGCGCCCACGATCCGCGAAGCCGTGGCACACCGTCTCGCTTGGCTCGGCATGACACTCGATCCGCACGCCAACGCCGTTCACGGTCCGCTGATCTCGGCGGCCGGCTCGCGGGTCCGCGTCTACGTGATCCCGACCGACGAGGAGCTGATGATCGCCCGGCACACCCTCGCGATCCTGCGCCGCGGCCGCCCCGGAGGGGCGGCACGATCGACCGCAGCAGGGTGAGCCTCGAGGAGCGGCGCGAGCTCGACTTCCTCCTCCATTCGACCGCCTCCGCCCCCGAGGAAGATCTCCGGGGGCGCGTGGCCGACCGTTCGGAGGCCGGCTGCCTTCTGGCGATGGCGATCTCCCGCTGGTCCTTCATCCGTAAGGCCGAGCTCGCCGAGCCGATCGTGAGGAACGAAGGGACATCGTTTTGCATGACATGTCGCGGCTCGCCGATGGTGGCCGAGAACAACGGCATCATCGGCCCGGTCGAGGCGGCCCTCGGATCGGCCACCCGATATCTGGCGGCCGAGCTCGGGCCCCAGGGCATCCGGCTGCACGCGATCTCTCCGGATCCTTTCGAGACCCGGGCCGCTTCCGGTCTCCCCCGAGTTCGACGAGCTCTCGCACAGGGCTCAGGAGAAGGCCCGGCCCGCAGCCTCGCTCCGATCGACGACGTCGGCTACGCTACGGCCTGTCTGGCGCGACCGGTCGACGACGGGCTCGTGGCCATCGACCCGCCCGAGGGGATCGAGATCGACCGGCGCGAGCGCCCGTTCGTGGTGGCCCACCCGCGCACCGTGCACGGGCCCGGTATCGACGGCTTCGAGGTGGACGGCGAGCTCGGCGTAGCGCTCGCGACCGGCCGTCCCTGCTGCTTCGTGGGCTTCACGCCCGTCCCCGTGCCCGGCCGGACCATTCCCGACCTGCTCGACGCGTGCGCGGACGTCCTCGAACGCGCGATCGAGCGCCATCCGGAGGCCGATGGCCCGCCCTGCGAGATCGGCGACTGCCGGGCCGGCTCGCCGGGGGGTGGATCCGATGCGCCTGCCGGGCGGGGTC
>DAIOUO010000420.1:0-2886 GCA_036759485.1 Geminicoccaceae bacterium
GTGCCGGAGCCGGTCGCGCCCCGGCCCGAAGGCTCCCCCGAGCGGCGAGCGGACCTTTCGGACACCCCCTCGACAGCCGGGCGTCGAGGAAGCCGGTGCCGGGTTCTTCGGGAGCGGTCGGCGGGGTCGCCTTTCGGGTGGGCTACACCGCGACGTGCGCACCCGCCACGCTCCGGAGCCCGCCGGCCTCCGAAATGCTCCCGGGTGCTCGAAGAGCTCCTGACTGCTCGAAGAAAGGCGCTTTCGCGCCGAGGGTCGAGGCGCCTTTCCGGCGCCGGCGCTCCGGGCCGGCAGCGGCCCGGCGGGCTCGTCGCGGCCGGACTACGGTAAGGTGGGGGCTTTCGGGTACTCTCGAACTGCCGGGGACTGCTCGAGCGCAGCCGTGGAGACGGCTCCGGGTCTTCCTCCGGCCGATCGCCGGAGCGAGAGGAAAGCCGATCGCGGTCGTTCGATTCGGCCGTGCGGGCCCGCCCGGGGCCGAAGCGGCTCGCTCCAGGGCCGGGGCCGCGGAGTTCCTGGCGCCGGGCCCGCCGGGAGGGGATCGCGAACGCGGGGCACCGGCGGGCGAGCGGCGTCTTTGTCACGCGCCGGGTCACGGGGTCGCCGAGACGGAGCGAGAGGGCGGGACCATCGGGCCGCCGCCACGCGCGCCGGAGGTACCGCCCGTGGTTGGTGCGACCGCGCCTCGCCCGGTCCCTTCCGCGATTCTCGCCCGGTTGCCGCCGGGCGCGGGGGATGAAGCACGAGCCGGTGCCGCTTCCGCCCGGCCGGTGCTACCGGATCGTCTCCGAACGGCGTCCCGCCCCCGGCTTGCCGCGGTGGGCCGCGGGCCTCGTCGTTGCAGCCGAGGCGCTGCCGCGAGGGTCGCGACCGCGCTATGCGGGTGCCCGCGGGCAGGGGAAGTGTGCACGATGCCGACGAGCCTCTTCGGGCCCGGTCGGCCGGTCTCGCTCAAGAGCCCCGTCGAAAGGTGCCGGGCGAAGGGCTGTCCGCCGGCCGAGCGTCGCGTCGGGGGCCGTTGTGGTCCGGCCGCGGTGGTGGTCCGGGCGAGGCCACGGGTGCCGGAACCCGCTCCTGCCCGCTTCGGCACCCGTGGTCCTGGGGCTGGCGCACGACGGGCCGATGGGCCCGGGAGCACGGGTCGCTGCGTCGCGCGGGCGCGCTGGAACGGCCGGGCCGCATCCGGTGCGGGCTGCGCGAACCAGGAGGTGTCGGATACCGAAAGGCGTGTTCCTCCGACCCGCTCGAGCCGTCTCGCCCCGGCTCCCCGGGTTCGGGGCAGGCCGTCGAAGCCGACGGCGTGGAGGTGCCCGCCTCGCCCCCGCGTGCCGGGTTCGGACTTCGCCACGGTCTCGTATCGGTACAGGAAGGAGAGTGCCGGCCTCGCCCGCGAATCTCACCCTTCCAGCGCGTCACGATGGGCGTGCGGCCACGCCGCGGGCGCGAATCCGGGGTATGCCGCACCGGCGGGTTCAGCCCGGTGATCGCCGCCGGGCCGAGACGGGCTTTGGACCCCGTCGGGAAAGCCCCGAAGCCACGGACCTGGTGTCGCGGGCCCGAGACGGCACCCGGGGACGACGCGGCTCGACCGATGGCGCGGGCGTGCCCGGTCGGCGCCTCCGCGCGTACCCGAGGGGCCGGAGGCTGGCTCACCTGCGACCTCGAAACGGACGAAGACTCCCCGTGTGCCCGAGGGGCAGGAGGTGGCCGATGAGAGGGGCGCCCGGATCGGTGGCGGCCGCGGCATGCGGGACCCGGTGGCCGGCTCGCGGGGCCGGGCGCCGATCTGCGCGTCCGGCTCCCCGGCGTCGGCCAGGATCGAGACGGCTCGCTGCCGCGGGCGAGGCGAGGCGGTCGGGATCGGCCCGGTCGCGGCCCGACCGCGAGCGACTGCGGTGGCGCTCGCGGCGGAAGACGTCGCGCGCCCGCGGGGAGTGTCCGAGCCGGCGCCGCCGCCGATCGCGGAGCCTCCGCGCACGTGGGCGGGGTGGGCAGTGGCCGGCCAGAGGGTCGTCCGGATATCCGCCCTCGACCAGGGCTCGGAACGGAGCGCGCGTCCCCGAAGGTTCGGCGGGCCACGGCGCCGCAGGATCGATGCCGCCCCCGACGCGGCGCGGCCGCCGCTGGGCGCGCCGGCCGGGGACGACCCCGAAGCACCACGGGCCCGGGGCGTCTCGCGCCCGAGCGAGGGCTCGGCTAGACAAGTCCCGGCCCTTTTCCGGCTCCTCGAGGATCGATGGCGTCACCTTGGCCCGCGCTCGCCGCAGAGAGCCTCGCGGTCGCTTCGCCGGTCGGACCGTTGCGGGCCGGCCTCGCGCGGCCGCGCGACCGAGTCGTGCGCGGCACCGTGTTCCTGCTCCAGGGGCGCGGCGAGTTCCTCGAGAAATACGCCGCCACGGTCGAGCGGCTGGTGGCGGCCGGCCTCGTGGTGATCGGGCTCGACTGGCGCGGCCAGGGCGGCTCGCCGCGTCTCGTCCCCGGCACGGCGCGCGGCCATGTCGACGACTTCGTGGCCTACCTCGAGGACGTCGACCTCTTGACGGCCCGCGCCGCCGCGCTCGGCCTGCCGGAGCCCTGGCTGCTGCTCGGGCACTCGATGGGCGGCCACGTCGCCCTGCGCTGGCTCGGCCTCGGGCCCCGGCCGGTCGCCCGGGCGGCGCTCGTCACGCCCATGTTCGACATCGCGCTCGTCCCGCCGCCGCGGCCGTTCGTCCGCTCGGTCGCCGAGGCCGCCGTCCGGCTCGGTGCCGCGCGCCGCTACGCACCGGGCCAGGGCGACCCGCGCTCGTCCTGCCCCTTCGAGGGCAATCCGGCCACTTCCTGCCCGGAAGGATTCGCCGCCGCCTGGGAGGTTCTGCGCCGGCATCCGGAGCGGCGGGTGGGCGG
>DAIOUO010000421.1:0-2846 GCA_036759485.1 Geminicoccaceae bacterium
GTCCCGGACGCGGCGCGGGCGGCGGGGATCACGGTCGCCCTCCGCCCACGGCAGCGCGAACGGGTCCCGCGGCACCACGCCGAGCGGGAGGCCGGACCCTCCGGCCGGATGCCGCCCGTCTCGGCGGAGCGGCCGTGGCCACGCGGCCCTGGCGCCCCGGCAGCGCGGCGCTCCTCCCCGGCCCGTGCCCGGTCGAACCGGTGCAGCCTCGCCCCGAACCCCGGGTGGCTCGAAGCGGACGGTGCCCGCCCCTCACCCGAGCGCTTCCCGGTAGAGCCGGGCGTAGTCGGTGGCCGAAGCGGGGCGCGGGTTGGTGGCGTTGCAATGATCGCGCTCGGCCAGCTGCGGCAAGCCCTCGAGATCGGCCTCGACCACCCCCATGGCCCGCAGGTTCGCGGGCAAGCCCAGCCGCCGGCCCAGCCCGCCGATCCAGTCGGCGAGATCGGCCCCGTCGGGAAGCCCCACCACCTTCCGGATCCGCTCGTATTTGTCGCCGACGTGATCGGCGTTGAAGGCCAGGACGGTGGGCAGGATCACGGCGTTCAGGGTGCCGTGGTGCAACGGCTTGCCGGGGAGCGCACCGAGCGGGTGGCTCATCGCGTGGACCGCGCCCAGCCCCTTCTGGAAGGCCATCGCCCCTTCCATCGCCGCCATCATCATCTCCCAACGCGCCTGCCGGTCGGCACCGTTCGCCGTCGCCCGCTCGATGTGCGCGGCCGCGCGGGCGAGCCCGTCGAGCGCGATCGCCTCCGCCGGCGGATTGATCGCGGGCGAAAGGAACGTCTCGATGCAGTGGGCGATCGCGTCCATGCCGGTGCCGGCCGTCAAGGCCGGCGGCAGGCCGAGCGTGAGTTCCGGATCGCAGATCGCGAGCTTGGGGATCAGGTGCGGGCTCACGAGCGCGAGTTTGCGCCCGTCCTCGAGCACGATCACGGCACCGCGCCCGACCTCGCTGCCGGTGCCGGCGGTGGTCGGGATCGCGACGAGCGGCGGCAGGGTGGGCCGGATCCGCGCGAGCCCGCCTTCGATCAAGGCGTAGTCTCCGAGCGGCCCGGGATGGGTGGCCGAGAGCCCCACGGCCTTGGCGAGATCGATCGGCGAGCCGCCGCCCACCGCCACGATCCCGTCGCAACCCTCCGCCCGAAAGAGCTCGAGGGCACGGCGTGCCGCCGCCTCGGTCGGGTTCGCCGGGGTGTCGAGAAACGTGGCGACCGGGATCCGGTTCGGGATCCGCGCCCGCACCCGATCGAGCAGCCCCGCCGCCTCGACACCGCGATCGGCGACCAGGAGCGGGCGTCGGATCGCGAGCTGATCGAGCGCCTCGGCGAGGCGATCGACGGCGCCGAAGTCGAACCAGACCGTCGTCAGATACTGGATCACCGCCAAAACGGACCTCCCCGCGCTGCCGCGTCGATCATGCGCCGATCCCGCCGGGACCGCCACTGCAGAGCGTGCGGGGTCGGGCGCCGCCGCCCCTGGCCGGGGCCGGCCGGTTCCGCTACCGCTGTGTCCGGGCGCAGGGGGGAGATCGGCCGATGCGGGTGCTCGAGGGCTTCGTGCGCGCCGTGGACGCGCTGGGCCGCGCGGTGGGTGGCCTCGCCGCCGTCCTCGTGCTCTCGGCGGTGCTGCTCTGCGCGGTGGTGGCGGTCGGCCGCTACGCCCTGGGCTTCGGCCGGGTCTGGATGCAGGAGCTCTACGTGGTCGCGGCCGGGATCTCCTTCATGATCATGACCGCCCGCGTGCACGGCGAGGACGGCCATGTGCGGGTCGACATCTTGAGCCGCCGGTGGGGCCCGAAGGCTCGCGCGCTGGTCGAGCTCCTCGGCAACCTCCTCATGGTGGTTCCCTGGTGCCTGGCCGTCCTCTGGTCGTCTTGGGGGTTCGTGCGGCTCTCCTGGCAGGTCTTCGAGCCCTCCGCCCAGGCGGGCGGTCTGCCCGCCCTCTTCCTCGTCAAGACCGTGATCCCGCTCGCCGCCTTTCTCCTGCTCCTCGAGGGGCTCGCCGCGGCGGTCCGCGCCGGCTTGGCACTCGCCGGGCGGCCCGACCCGCGCGCCGCCCGCGCCTGAGACCCGGCCTTGGCCGAGCTCCTCGCGATCGGTCTGTTCGCGGCGCTCGTGGGCGCCCTGCTGCTGGGCTTCCCGGTGGCCTTCACGCTCGCCGGCCTGTCGCTCGTCTTCGCCGGCCTCGGCCATCTCCTCGGCCAGTTCGACCTCGTCCTCTTCCTGGGCCTGGCGCCTCGCTATTTCGGGGTGATGACCAACGAGGTCCTGGTCGCGGTGCCGCTCTTCATCTTCATGGGCCTCGTCCTCGAGCGTTCGGGGATCGCCGAGGACCTGCTCACGACCCTGGGCCGCCTCTTCGGTGCTCTGCCCGGCGGGCTCGGCTTCTCGGTCGTGATCGTGGGAGCGGTGCTCGCCGCGTCGACGGGCGTGGTCGGTGCCACGGTCGTGACCATGGGCCTGATCTCGCTGCCGGCCATGCTCAAGGCCGGTTACGACGCCCGCCTCGCCACGGGCGTGATCTGCGCCTCGGCGACCCTCGCCCAGATCGTTCCGCCTTCGACCGTCCTGATCTTCCTGGCCGACATCCTGCAGGGCGCCAACCAGGCGGCCCAGCTCCAGAAGGGCAACCCGGCTCCGACCCCGGTCTCGGTCGGCGATCTCTTCGCGGGCGCGCTCCTGCCCGGGCTCCTGTTGGCCGCGCTCTATCTCGCCTGGGTCGCCCTGCAGGCGATCTTCGCCCCGCAACGCTGCCCGCCCCTGCCCTCGGGCCCGGCCGAGCGGCGGGCCCTCGCCCGCGACCTCCTCCCGAGCCTCGTCCTGCCGCTCGCGCTGATCCTGGCCGTG
>DAIOUO010000422.1:0-2822 GCA_036759485.1 Geminicoccaceae bacterium
CGCTCGAGCACGCGATGCGAGCCGTGCGCGAAGCTCACCGCCTCGAGCGCCACGGCCCGCTCGAAGCGGGCCGGCAGCCGGCCGGGATTGGGCTCGGGGTCGGCCGCGGCCTGGGCGATCAGCTCCTCGGCATGGTACCAGGAGGCCTCCATCTCGACCGCCGTCTGGTAAGCCTTCTGCAATTTGCCGATCGAGGAGACCGAGCGATAGAGGACGATGCCCACCACCACGAGCTCGGCTACCGGCACCTTCCAGATGGACCAGGCGACCCAGAAGCCCGAGCCGAGGGCGACCGCGAGCAGCATGTCCTGGAGATTGTTGAGCCCCTCGCGGTTGAGGACCTGGCGGCGGATCGTCTTGTGCAGCCGGCGGATGCGGGTCTCGAAGAGGCGGGCGAAGGCGGCCTCGCGGGCCATCGCCCGGACGGGTTTGAGATTGCCGAGCGTGTCCGAGAGGTAGACGAGGAGGTCCTTGGTCCGGAACGCCTGCTTGCGGCCGGCGACCCGCGAGCCGCGGACGAAGGTCGCGAGTGCGCCGGTGATGAGCGCGCCGATCGCGGCAGCGGCGAGCGCGATCTTCCAGGAAACGAGGACCGCGATCGCGCCCATGACCGCGCTCTGGATGGCGAGTGCCAAGAGCTCGGCCACGAGGGTGAAGGCACGGCCGGCGCGCATCGCCTCGCCGGAGGCGACGTTGGCGATCCGCCCGAGCGGCTGGTGAACGAGGAAGCGCCAGCGTACCGCCAAGAGATGCTCGATGAGACGACGGCGGATGCCGGTCGTCACGGTCGCCATGGCGTTGCCGACATAGACCGTGGCGACCAGGCGAAGGGCGGACCGCAGGACGAGGATCGCGACCACGAGGAGGAGGAGCGGGCCGACCTCGAGCGGTAGGCCGAGCCCTTCGAGCGCGGCGCGGACCGCGCGGTTGAGGGGCGATGTGTCCTGCGCGCCGCTGTCGGCCGCCACCCCGATGAGCGGCATGAGGGTGGCGAAGCCGATCCCCTCGGCGAGGGTCGCCGCGAGCAGCGCCAGGACCAGGAGCCAGGGTCGCGTGCCCGGGGCGGTGAAGAAGATACGGAGGAGTTTGCGCATCCGCTCGGATCGGCTGGGGCGCCTCGGCTCGGCGCCAGGGCGCTTCCCACAAGCCCGGGGGCCTGTCCAGAGGAGCCCGCATCGTCGGGCGCTTCCGCCTAGGCCGCCTCGGGCCGGATCCAGTCCTGCAGGATGGCCCGGCCGAGCGCCAGCAGCACGGGGCCGATGAAGATCCCGAGGAAGCCGAAGGCGTAGGCGCCACCCACCACGCCGAGGAAGGTCAGGAGGAAGGAGAGGTTGCTCTCGCGCGAGATCAGCCAGGGGCGGATCAGATTGTCGATCCCGCTGATCACGAAGAAGCCGTAGGCCGCGAGAAAGAGCCCCGCCGCCGTCTGCCCCTGGACGAGGAGCCATCCGGCGAGCGGCAGCCAGACGAGCGGCGGGCCGATCGCCGGCAGGAGCCCCGTGAAGAAGGTGAGAACACCCAGGGTGAGTGCACCCGGGATGCCGACGAGCGCGAAGCCGATCGCCGCTACCGCGCCCTGGACGATCGCGGTGCCGACGAAACCGTAGACGACTCCGCGCACGGTCGAGCCCGCGACCTCGAGCAGATGCTGGGCCCGCTCGCCCAGGATGCGCTCGCCGGCACGCCGCGTCTGCTCCACGAGGTGTCGACCGTCGCGCAGGAAGAAGAAGGTGGCGGTCAGCGAGAGCGCGAGCTCGAAGAGGCCCGAGCCGAGAGCGAGGCCGGCGCGGATGGCGAAGTCGCGGGCGGTGGCGAGCCAAGGCTGGACCAGCCCCGGCAGGTCGCCGAGATCCTCGGCGAGCCGGTTCCAGGCATCGACGAGTTGCGGCCCGACGGTCGGCAGGTCGAACAGCCATTCGGGTGGCGGCGGCATGCCGACCTCGAGCAGCTGGCGGACCGAATCGACGAGGAGCGTGATCCCGTCCGCGATCTGGCGGCCGACCAGAACGAGCGGGAGGAGGAGGGCGACCGCGAGCAGGATCGTGGCGAGCCCCGCGGCGAGACCGACCCGACCGCGCAGGAGCCGTTCCAGCCGGCCGTGCAGGGGCGAGGCGGCATAGGCCAGGATCGCGGCCCACAGGAGGGCGGAGAGGAAGGGGAGCAGGACGAGCAGGACGCCGAAGCCGAGGGCGGCGAGTGCGACGAGCCCGATGGCGAGCTCGACACGGGGATCGACCAGGCGCATCGGGCCGCGGGCGGGCCGGGCTCAGCCCTCGCCGCGGCCCTTGACCTCGATCCCGGCCAGCCGCTCGTAGACCTTGACCACGGCCGAATCGTCCTCGCGGCCGAGGCCGGCCGCCGCGGCGGCCAGGAACTGCTGGTGCGCCGCCGCCGCGAGCGGCAGGGGGAAGCGCAGCTCGCGGCCGACATCGAGCACGATGCCGAGGTCCTTGACGAAGATCTCGACCGCCGAGAGCGGTGTGAAGTCGCGCGCCAGGATGTGCGGGACTCGGTTCTCGAACATCCAGGAACTGCCGGCGCTGTTGGCGATCACCTCGTAGAGCGTGGCGGCGTCGGCTCCGGCCCGCACACCGAGTGCCATCGCCTCGCAGGCGGCGGCGATGTGGACGCCCGCGAGGTGCTGGTTGATGGTCTTGACGGTCGAGGCGATCCCGGGCTCGGCGCCGAGCCGGTAGATCTTGGCCGCCATCGCCTCGAGCGCCGGCCCGGCGGCGGCGAAAGCGGCCTCGCTGCCGCTCGCCATGATCGTGAGCGCGCCCGCTTCGGCCTTGAGCCGGCCGCCCGAGACGGGCGCATCGAGG
>DAIOUO010000423.1:0-2815 GCA_036759485.1 Geminicoccaceae bacterium
GGCGGGCACGGGGCGTCCTCCGGCTGTTTCATCCTAGGTTCGGATAATATTCCGTTATCCGGTCCGGGGCAAGCGGCGCGCGCGGGGTGGCACCCCTCTCCCGGGCGCGTCCCGGTGATCGGCAGCACGGGGCGGCGCGCGGCGGCTCGCTCCGAAGGCGCGGTTCGGGCGGTGGCGCGCGGCTATTCGGCGGCCGGGAGCGGCTCGCTCAGCACCCGGCGCTCGGCCGGCTCGATCACGAGCCGCCGCTCGTGATGGCGCAGCACCGACGGTTTGTGGGCGATCGAGACGATCGTGGCGTTCGGCAGTCGCTCGCGCAGGAGCCGGTAGACATGCGCCTCGGTCGCCTCGTCGAGAGCGGAGCTCGCCTCGTCGAGGAAGAGCCAGTCGGGCCGGTAGAGGAGCGCCCGAGCGAAAGCGAGCCGCTGCTGCTCGCCGGGAGAGAGGATCATCGACCAGTTGCCCTGCTCCTCGAGCCGGTCGGCGAGGTGCGGCAGCCGGCAGGCCTCGAGGGCGGCGCGATAGTCGGCCTCGCTGTGGGTGTCGGGGGTGTCGGGATAAGCGAGCGCTTCGGCGAGCGTGCCGATCGGCAGATAGGGCTTCTGCGGCAGGAAGAGGATGCGGGCGCCGGCCGGCAGGTCGATGCGGCCACGGCCGAAGGGCCAGAGCCCCGCGAGGACCCGGAAGAGCGTGGTCTTGCCGCTGCCCGAGGGGCCCTGGATGACCACCCGCTCGCCCGGCCGGACGACGAGATCGACGCCCTCGAGGAGGAGGCGGCCGTCGGGTAGCGCCACGTCGACCCGCTCGAGCTCGAGGGCCGGGGTGGCGCTGGTCTTGGTGAAGGCGGCCTCGCTCTCGACCTCCGCCTTGGCCTTGGTCATGGCCTCGGCGAAAGTGGTGAGGCGGTCGACGACGGCCTTCCAGTCGGCGAGTTGGGAGAAGCTGTCGACGAACCAGGAGAGCGAGCCCTGGACCTGGCCGAAGGCGCCGGCGGTCTGGGTCAGGACCCCGAGCGGGATCTCGCCCGAGAAGTAACGCGGGGCCTGGACCACGATCGGGAAGACGTTGGCGACCTGGTTGTAGAATACCGTGAGCCAGGTGAGCCGTTTGTTGAGTTTCATGTAGTCCCACCAGGTCTCGTAAATGCGGGCGAAGGCGTCCGACAGACGCCGCCGCTCGTCGCGCTCGCCGCCGTAGAGCGCGATGCTCTCGGCGTTCTCGCGGATCCGGGTCATGCGGTAGCGGAAATCGGCGTTGTAGCGCTCGAGCAGGAAGTTCACCCGGACGAGCCGGCGGCCGATGAACCAGGTGAGGAAGGAGCCGACGATCGCGTAGACGAGAGCCACCCAGACCATGAAGCCGGGCAGCTCGATCCCGCCCAGGAAGGGAAGTGCGAGGCTGCCCGACAGATTCCAGAGCACGAAGGTGAAGGTGACGAGCGTGGCGATCTCGGAGACGAGGCCGAGGGTGATGGTGAGCGTCTGGCTCGCGAACTGGGCGACGTCCTGCTCGATCCGTTGCTCGGGATTGTCGGTGCCGTGGTTGATCAGCTCCATGCGGTAATAGGTGCGGTCGGAGAGCCAGTCGCGGAAATAGATCTCCGTGATCCAGCGCCGCCAGCGGATGGTGAGGAGCTGGCGGAGCCAGAGCCGGTACACGGCAATCACGATGAAGATCACGACGAGGCCAGTGAACGAGTAGAAAAAGGCCTCGAAGCTCGACACGGAGAAGAGGAGCTCCCAGAAGCGCGGGCCGTTCTTCTCCTGGAGCGCGTTGAAGAACTGGGCGTTCCAGGCGTTGAGCTGCTTGCTCATCCAGACCAGGAAGAAGTTCATGGCGAGGATGAGGGCGAGGAGGCCGCGAGCGATCCAGCGCTCGGGTACGAGGAAGGTCGTCCCGAGGACGCGGATCTCGGCCTTCTCGGGCGCGAACCAATAGGGCCGGGCGAGCTGCCAGAGCTTGGCGAGGAAGCTCCGGGCGGCGGCGGTGCGGGTGACGAGATCCGGGATCATGGCGGCTCCCGCGACGGTCGAGCGGCGCGCAGGATGGCGCGCCCGGGGCGATCGCGCCAGAGCGGTGGCCGAAGGCGGGCGGCCGGTGCCCGGGGCCGGCTCCGGCGGGGTGCGGCCGCCGCCGGCCGGGTCGCGCCCGGAGCGCCGGACTCGCTTCTCAGGCCCGGGCGGGAGCCCGCATGGCGCGGAGCGCGTCCTCGAGGATCACGGCGGCGGCGTAATGGTCGAGCGGCTGGCCCTTCTTGGGCGGCGGCAGCCGGCCCTCGGCGATCGCCTGCTCGACCGCGAAACTGGTCAGCCTCTCGTCCTGCAACAGGAGCGGCAGGGCGAAGGCCGCCTCGAGCTGCCGGGCGAGCTGGCGCACGGCGGCGCAGGCCGGGCCCTCGCTGCCGTCCATGTTGAGGGGCCAGCCCAAGACCAGGCCCACGACCGTCCGCTCCTCGACGCAGCGGCGGATCTTGGCGAGATCGTCCGGCCAGCGGCCGCGCGAGATCGTGAAGAGCGGGGTCACGAGCCGCCGCTCGAGGTCGGTGCCGGCGAGCCCGAGCCGCCGGCGGCCGGCATCGAGCGCCAGGAGCGAGCCGAGCGCCGGCAATCCGGCGGCGAAGCTCGGCGCGTCGTCGTGGAGTGGCACCCCTGTTCCCCGCTCCCGGCACCGGTCCCCTCCGGTGCCACGGCGGGCGCACACTAGCCGCTCGCCCCGCCCTCGTCATCCGCCGGCCGGCGGCGCGGGGTCCAGAGCGCAGGAGCGACCGTCCCGGAGGGTGACGCGGGGGCGCCGCTGTTCTAGAACACAACAGGAA
>DAIOUO010000424.1:0-2815 GCA_036759485.1 Geminicoccaceae bacterium
GAACCAGCGGCTGGTCCACTGGCAGAACGAAGCGATCCGGTTGGCGGTCCAGAACGCGGCGCTCCGCGAAGCCCTCAAGATGCCGGCCGTACCGGGTACGCGGCGGCGGACCACGGCGCGGATCGTGGCCGATCCCGGCGGCCCGTTCGTCCAGACCCGGCTGATCGATGCCGGCCGTGACCGCGGCCTCGAGAAGGGCATGGCGGTGGTCGACGCCTTCGGAATGGTGGGGCGAATCGTGGAGGTCGGCGAGCGCAGCGCCCGGGTCCTCCTCGTCACCGACTTCAACTCCCGGATCCCCGTGCTGGTGGAACGTTCGCGCGACCACGCGATCCTCGAGGGTCGCAACGGGCCGCTCGCCGAGCTCCGCTTTCTGCCCATGAGCCCGTCCTTCCGGGTCGGCGATCGGGTACTCACCTCGGGCCGCGGTGGGCTCCTGCCGCCGGGCCTCCCCGTGGGCGAGATCGTCCACATCGAGGAGCGGCGCGTTCTGGTCCGACCGCTCGTCGACTGGGATCGACTCGATCACGTGGCGGTACTCGAGAGCGAGCCCGTGCCCGCACCCGACGGCAGCGTGCCGAGCACCGAGGCCGTCCCCGACACGATCCGTGCGGCGGGGCGATACGGGCGATGAACGAGAATGTTCCTTCGCGACTCGAACTCGCGGTCCGCCGCTCGCTCGTCTTCGCGAGCGGCCTCTTCGCTCTCCTCCTCGACCTGCTGCCGCTGCCTTCCGCCGCCCCGCAGGCGGTGGCCCCGCTCCTCACGCTCGCTGTCGTCTACCATTGGACGGTGCACCGGTCGGATCTCTTGACCCCGGGGTCGATCTTTCTCCTCGGGCTGGTGCGGGACCTGGCCGGACAGCTGCCCCTCGGTTTGCACGCCTCGAGTTTCCTGCTCGTGCCGGCGCTCTTGCGGCGGGTTCCGCGCGGGCTTCTGCAACGTTCGCCGGCGCTCGCCTGGATCCTTTTGATGCCCGTCCTCGTCGTGGTCGGTCTCTGGCGCTGGCTGGCGGCGGCCCTGATCTGGATACAGCCGGCACCGGCCCGCATCTTCCTGCTCGAGGCTCTTCTGACCTGGGCGGCCTATCCGCTGGTCGTCGTGCTGTTGGCACCGGTCGGCCGCCTGCTGCCCCGGACGGGCTATGCATCAGGAAGCTGACCGCAACCGCTGCTTCCGCCGACGGGCCGTGCTCCTGGGCGGCCTGCAGGTGGCGCTGGTCGGCGGGCTCGCCGCCCGGCTCTGGCAGCTCCAGGTCCGTGACGCGGCGACCTATCAGCTTCTCGCCGACGACAACCGGATCAGCCAGCGCCTCACGGTTCCTCCGCGAGGGGGCATCGTCGATCGCCGCGGCCGAGCGCTGGCTGTCAATGCCCCGACCTACCGTGTCCGGGTCGTTCGCGAGCAAGCCGGCGATCTCCGCCGTGTGCTCGAGGCGCTCGCCGAGATCGTTCCTCTGGACGCCCGGAGGATCGAGGAGGTCGTGCAACTGGCGCGCCTCTATCGCCCGTTCGTCCCGATCACCGTGCGCGAGGATCTCTCCTGGGAGGAGGTCGCGAGGATCGCGGTGCGCGGGCCGGAGCTGCCCGGAGTGCTGCTCGATTCGGGGCTGCTTCGTCAGTATCCGCACGGCGCCGTGACCGCACACGTCGTGGGTTATGTCGGCC
This sequence comes from Geminicoccaceae bacterium, assembly GCA_036759485.1. Lineage (GTDB taxonomy): Bacteria > Pseudomonadota > Alphaproteobacteria > Geminicoccales > Geminicoccaceae > JANXAZ01. The sequence goes on from DAIOUO010000424.1 coordinate 1,668, forward strand.
CGGTCTCCGAGCAGGAGCTCGCCCGCGACAACGATCCGCTCCTCAAGCTGCCGGACTTCCGGATCGGCAAGAGCGGCATCGAGCGGGCCTACGACCGGGAGCTCCGCGGCCGCGCCGGCCGCTCCCGCGTCGAAGTCAATGCGATCGGCCGCGAGATCCGCGAGATCGACCGCAACGAGGGCGAAGAGGGGGCGGATCTCCAGCTCTCGATCGACCTCGATCTCCAAGCCTATTGCATGAACCGGCTGGCCGAGCAGGAGGCGGCCGCCGCGGTCGTGCTCGAGGTGTCGACGGGTGCGGTCCTCGCCCTCGCCTCGGTCCCGACCTACGACCCGGGTGCCTTCGCGGGCGGCCTCTCGGGGGCGCTCTGGCGGCAGCTCGCCGACGATCCGCGGCACCCGCTCGTCAACAAGTGCATCCGCGGACAGTACCCGCCCGGCTCGACCTTCAAGATGATCACGGCCATGGCCGCACTCGAGGCGGGCCTCGTCACGCCTACGAGCGAGGTCTACTGCCCGGGCTTCATGAGTCTCGGCAATTCCCGCTTCCATTGCTGGAAGCAGCACGGGCACGGGCGCATCGCGCTCGTCCAGGCGCTCGCCCAGTCTTGCGACGTCTATTTCTACGAACTGGCGCGCCGGGTCGGGATCGACGCGCTCGCCGCGATGGCGCGTCGCTTCGGGCTCGGCGAGACCCTCGGGATCGACCTGCCCGGCGAGAAGCCCGGGTTGATGCCGGACAGCCGTTGGAAGCGCGAGCGGCTCAACCAGCCCTGGCAGAAGGGCGAAACGCTGGTGTGCGGCATCGGCCAGGGCTTCGTGAGCGCCACACCGCTGCAGCTCGCCGTCATGACCGCTCGTCTGTGCAACGGGGGGCGGGCCGTCCGCCCCTGGATCGTCCGCGGTCCGCACGCGCACGTCCACGAGGGCAAGGGTGTGGCGGCTCCGCCTCTGGGCGTCGCCCGTGCCAACCTCGAGCTCGTGCTCAAGGGCATGTTCGAGGTGGTCAACGGCCCGCGCGGGACGGCCAAGGCGAGTGCGCTGCCGATCCCGGGGGTCTTCATGGGTGGCAAGACCGGGACCTCGCAGGTCCGCCGGATCAGCAAGACCGAGCGTGCATTCGGCACCTACAAGCGCAAGGACCAGCCC
>DAIOUO010000425.1:0-2807 GCA_036759485.1 Geminicoccaceae bacterium
GAATCGAACGGCATCACGCGCCCCGGCGGCTGTGCTCCGCGGGGAGAGTGGCGCGCCGTGCCGCGGTTGCAAGCCGCCGCGACCAGCGGCCTCGGCTACCCGCAGCCGACGGCCGGTCGGTCTCGGCCCTCTCGGCCGGCCGTGGCCGGGACGGCCGGGGCGGTATCCCCGGCCGAGGCGTGGCGGCTCTCGCGGAGCGTCCGCTCGACCAGGGACGCGATGGCGCCGAGCGGCGCGGCCGGCCCGCCGAGCGTGGCGCCGAGGAGAAGCCGCGGCGCCTCCTCGCGCGGCCGGCTCGCGAGGAAGCAGCGGAGCTCCTCCCGCTCGCGCTTGGAGACGAACGGTCGACTGCCCGCCACCAGGTCGGGGGCGGGCTCCGCGATCGCCCGGGGTGAGCGCCTCTGCCGGCATCGCGTGGTGGAGATGGACCCGCCAGCCGGCGCGATGCAGGAGCTCGACCTCGAGCATCGGGCCCGCCGCCGTCGTCGAGCCGGCCAGCGTGGCGAGCAGGACCCGGCCGCGGGGCGCCCGAAGGGGCGGCCCGTCGCACAGAGGCCGCAGCACCCGGAAGAGTTCGAACGGGGCCGAGGCGACCTCGACCGCCGTCAGCCGACGCGAGCGATCCCGGTGCAGGACCCGGGCGCCGCTCACCGACCGCCGGCGACGGCCTACGGCGGCCTCGTGCACGAGGCCCTCGAGCAGGCCCCGCTCGGTCCGCGTCCAGTCGCCGGCGACCCGGCTCGTGCAGGAGAAAGCGACGAGGGCGCGGCTGCCGTTGCGCTCTTCGTCCTCCGAGCCGAGCCGCCCGCTCATGGGGCCTCCGCCGGCCGCGCCGGGCGAGCGCCTTCTGGCCGCTGGGCGGCGCGATCGAACTCCCCCGACGATCCGACCGCCACCCGGACATCGCTCGGGTCGGCGCTCGCGCCTCGATCCGCGCAACGGAGCCGCCGACGGTGCGGCCTTCTCCGGACACGTGCTCGAACGCTCGCCGCGGCGGGCTCATGGCGATCCTCCCCGACGCTCATTGGGTGAGACTAGCCCCTGACCGCGGTTCCGTCGTGTTCTCGACGATCGCACGGGTTCGGCGGCGAGCGGTTCCCCGTGGAGGACTCGAGCGCGCCGTTCGCGGCGCCGGACCCGTGCGCCGTCGAACGCTTCGAAGGCGCGGCCGATCGAATCCGCGGGCTCGCTCCCTGCGCGCCGCGGAAGGCGAGGGAGGTTCGTGACGGCGGGGGAGGGGCGACCGGGTGCCGGCGGCTCGCGGGGGCCGCGCGAACCCCGCGAGCATGCGACGCGGGCGAACGAGCGGCGGTTCCGAGAGCCACGCGCGGCCGTCGCTGCTGCCCGTGTCGGATCTCGGGCCCGCCCCGCGGCCCCTCCGTCGAGTTTTCGTGTCCGCTCGGCGAAGATTCGTCCGGTTCGACGAAGCCCGTCGGCGAGGCGGAGCCGGCCTGTTCGGCCGCCGCCGTGTCGACGGGTATCGGGACCGGCTCGACGAACGGCTCCGTCCTTTGGCCGATGGCCGAACCTGCTCGGTCGGTTCGTCCGCAGCATCCGGGAGCGGACTCCCGGGGTGTTCGATCACGCCTGGGCGTGCCGCCGGATCTCAGTACGGCCGTCGGCCGCGGAGCGCTCGGGCAGCGGCGCGAGCCGCCCGGCGTCCGGACGCGAGCGCCCCCTGCACGAACGTGCAGAGCTCCGGTTCGGTCGCCTCGCCGGCCAGGAAGATGCGACCCTCGATCGGTTCGGCGAGCCGGACGCGGTCGGCGAAGCGACCGGGCAGCGCGGCCGAATAGGCGCCCCGGGAGAACGGATCGGCCCGCCAGCGGGTCGCCGTGCCGCGCACGAAGGCGGCGCGGACCTCGCTGCCGAAGACGGCGACGAGTCGGCCGAGCGCCCAATCGATCGCCGCTCGCTCGCCCGCCCGTAGAAGTTCTCCCGAGATGTCGCCGCCCACCAGCGCGACGGCCACCTCCTGGCCGAACGGGCGGACGAGAAAATCGAAGGGCACCCCGCTCGGCCCCTCCTGGCCGTAGAGCGTCCAGCTCGCTCGGGTGCCGAGCACCGGCCGGTCGAAGGCCAGGGCCACCTTCTCGAAGCCGCCCATCGCCACGCCCTCGAGGGCCCCGACCCAGGGCCCGGGAAGCGGGGGCTCGAAGGTGATCCCGCCGGCCGCGAGCACGCCCGGCGAGACGGTGAGGATCGCCGCTCCGGCCGCGAGCGTGCCGCGATCGGTCTCGACTTCGACGCCGCGGGCCGAGCGGCGGACGCGACGGACGGTCGTCGCGAGCTCGACCGGGACGTCCGCACCCCAGCTCGCGAGGGCCGCTCCGAGGCCACCCTCGACCAGGAACTCGGGTCCGCCCGGCTGGCTCCAGACATCGAGGGCGGACAGTCGGTCGGTCTCGACCCCGGCCTCGAACGGGCCGGTGATCGCCTCGGCGATACGCTCGAACCGGTCGCGCGGCGAGAAGATCGAGGCGACCGCGACGTCGCGCCCGGCTCGACCGGCCGCGGCCACCGCCCGCTCGAGCCGGGCCTGCGCCGCTTCGAGCGCCGCCGTCTCGCCGGCGGTCGCGACCCGACCGTCGAGCCAGAGCCGCTCCGGCGCTTCGCGCACGAGCGGCACTCGCCGCCTTCGCAGGATCGCGACGAAGGGGTTGCGCTGCGCCGCTTGCAGCCAGGCGCAACCACGATCGAAGGGCACGCCCAGGCTCGTGCTCTCGGTCCAGGCCCGGCCGCCGATCCGCCTCCTCGAGGCGCGAATCGCCGGAGCCGAAACCACCCTCGGCGAACCACCGAACCCG
>DAIOUO010000426.1:0-2805 GCA_036759485.1 Geminicoccaceae bacterium
CTCGAGCAGGCCGGCGGGCCCGAGGACGGCACGGCAGCGCTCGAGGATCCGCGGTCGATCGAGCCCTACGTCACCGACTTCTGGCGCCAGCATCGCGGCCGCACACCGGCCGTGCTGCGACCGGCCGACACCGAGCAGGTGGCGGCGCTGGTGCGCCTGGCGGCCGAGGCCGGCGTGCCGCTCGTCCCCCAGGCGGGCAACACCGGGCTCGTTCACGGCGGCATTCCGGATGCGAGCGGCCGCCAGGTGGTGCTCTCGCTCGAGCGGATGACCCGGATCCGCGCGGTCGACCCCAGGGGCGAGCACATCGTGGTCGAGGCGGGCTGCGTGCTCGAGACCGTGCAGCAGAAGGCCGCGGCGATCGGCCGGCTCTTCCCGCTCGCGCTCGGGGCGCAGGGCTCGTGTCGGATCGGCGGCAATCTCGGGACCAATGCCGGCGGGCTCAACGTGCTGCGCTACGGCATGATGCGCGATCTCGTGCTCGGCCTCGAGGTGGTGCTCGCGGACGGCCGCGTCTGGGACGGTCTCAGGACGCTGCGGAAGGACAATACGGGCTACGACCTCAAGCAGCTCTTCATCGGCAGCGAGGGCACGCTCGGGATCGTCACCGCGGCGGCACTCCGCCTCTTCCCGGGCCCGCGCGATCGTCGCACCTGCTGGCTCGGAATCGACGGGCCCAAAGTGGCGCTCGACGTGTTCGAGCTGTTCCGGGCCGAGGCGGGCGAGACGATCTCGAGCTTCGAGCTCCTCACGGGCTTCGGCGTCGAGGCGGCCTGCGCTCACCTGCCCGGGGTGCGCCGGCCGCTCGCCGAGCCGCATCCCTGGCATCTCCTGGTCGAGCTCTCCTGGAGCTTCGAGGACGGGCTCGCCGAGCGGCTCGACGCGGTGCTCGAGCGGGCGGTCGAAATGGGCCTCGTGCGCGACGGTACGCGCGCCGAGAGCGAGGCCCAGCGCGCCAACATGTGGCGGATCCGGGAGGGCCAGTCGGAGGCCACCCGGCACATGGGCTTCATCGTCCGAAGCGACGTGACGGTGCCGATCGACCGCATCCCCGAGCTCGTCGAGCGAATGGCCGGCTGGGTGGCCGCGACCGCGCCCGAAGTCACGCTGATTCCCTTCGGCCACGTGGGCGACGGCAACCTGCACTTCAACTTCGTGACCCCGCCCGAGCGGGTGGATGCCCTGAAGCCGGTGCTGCTCGACCGGCTCTACGACGAGGTCACCGCGCTCGGCGGCTCGATCAGCGCCGAGCACGGCATCGGCCGGCTGAAGCGCGAGGCGCTCTGGCGGCGCCGGCCGCCGCTCGAGCGCGAGCTCATGGCGCGGATCAAGAGCGCCCTCGACCCGCTCGGCATCCTCAATCCCGGAGTGATACTGCCCCCACCGGCGCCGTCGGAGGACCCACCGTGAAGAGCCGCCGTCCGGCGGGCTGGCCGGCCCGCGCCACGATCGTCGAGGTGGGCCTGCGCGACGGACTGCAGGCCGAACGCCTCACGCTCCCGACCGAAACCAAACTCGAGCTCGCGAAGCGGCTCCTGGCGGCGGGGCTCCGGCACCTCGAGGTCACGAGCTTCGTGAGCCCGAGGGCGGTGCCGCAGCTCGCCGACGCGGCCGAGCTCCTGGCGGCACTGCCGCGCCGGCCGGGGGTCACGTTCTCGGCCCTCGTGCCGAACGCCAAGGGCGCCGAGCGGGCGATCGCCGCTCGGGTCGACGCGATGGTGGTGTTCCTCTCGGCCTCGGAGAGCCACAATCGGAAGAACCTCAACCGGCCGATCGAGCAGAGCCTCGCGGATGTGGCCGAGGTCCGGTCGATCGCCGAGGCCGCCGGCATCCCGGTGCACGCGGCGATCTCGGTCTGCTTCGGCTGCCCCTTCGAGGGCGAGGTGCCGCTCTCGCAGGTGCTGCGGATCGCCGAGGAGCTCGCCATGCTCGGCATCGACCGGCTCTCGATCGCGGACACCACCGGCATGGCCACGCCACCCATGGTGCGCGAGCGGGTCGAGGCGTTGCGTGCGCGGCTGCCGGGGGTCCGGCTCGCCCTCCACTTCCACAACACCCGCGGGCTCGGCCTCTGCAACGTCATGGCCGGGCTCGATTGCGGGATCGACCGGTTCGAGAGCGCGATCGGCGGCATGGGCGGCTGCCCCTTCGCGCCCGGGGCGACCGGCAACATCTGCACCGAGGATCTCGTCTTCCTGCTCGAGGAGTGCGGGGTGGAGACCGGGGTCGATCTCGGGGCCCTGATCGAGGCTGCCAAGGCCGCCGAGGCGGCGGTCGGCCACCCGCTGCCGGGCCAGGTCATGAAGGCGGGGCCGCGTCTGCGGCTCCACCCGCTCGAGGCGGTCCGCACCGCCGCGGGCTGAGGTCGGTCCTCGCCCGTGGGCGCGCTCGACGGGATCCGGGTCGTCGATCTCACCCGGGTGCTCTCCGGCCCCTTCTGCACGATGCTCTTGGCCGATCTCGGGGCGGACGTGATCAAGGTGGAGGGGCCCGAGGGCGATCCGACGCGCGCGATCGGCGCGGGCCGGGAGGGTCTCTCCTGGTACTTCGCCGCCTTCAACCGCAACAAGCGCTCGATCCTGCTCGACCTCAAGCGCGCGGCCGACAGGGAAGTACTCGCCCGTCTGATCGAGAAGGCCGATGTGCTGGTCGAGAATTTCCGGCCCGGGGTGCTGGATGCGATGGGGTTCACGCGGGCCCGGCTCGAGGCCTCGAACCCGCGGCTCGTGGTCTGCTCGATCAACGGCTTCGGCAGTGTCGGGCCCTATCGGGACCGGCCGGCCTTCGACTTCGTCGCCCAGGCCG
>DAIOUO010000427.1:0-2798 GCA_036759485.1 Geminicoccaceae bacterium
CCGTGGCCGGGTGGTCGAGGGCGGGGCGCCGCGAGCCCCCGGCGGCGACGGTCTCGGGACCACCCGGTGGGCGGCTCTCCGCGATCGTCCCGACCGGCGCCGGGCGCAGGGGCGGAGCCTACGGAAAAGCCGGTCGGCCCTGTCGGCCGGGGAACCGAACGTCGGGGCGGGTGGAGCCGGTCGGCCGGCGGTCGCGCGCGGTGCCCGTGGCCGGGTGGTCGAGGGCGGGGCGCCGCGAGCCCCCGGCGGCGACGGTCTCCGCGGCGGCCCGTTCGGAGCGGCGGTCGGTCCGGACCGGGTGGGGTGCGAGGCGGCACGGCGGGTCGCCGGCGCGCCGCGCGAAGCCCTGTCGAGGACTGTGTGGCGCGGTCTCCCCGGTCCGCGGACCCGCGTGAGGCGGGCCCCGCATCGATCGGCCAGGCGGGCGGTCCCGTGCCGGGGTCGGCGTCGACCGGATCCGGGGTGAGCGGCTCGCCGGGGCGTCGGCGAGGGTCGCGGGAGCCGAATGGAGGGACGTCGTTCGAGACAATCCCGGCCGGAGGTGGGACGCGGGCGCGGCAAATCGGCACCCGGCAGGACGTCACCCACCACGATACGCCGAGCCGCGGCCTCCCCCGCCGATCGGACCGGCGAAGCGTCGGCGTTCGGGGCGAGACTTCGCTCCTTCGAAGCTCCCGAGCTCGGGGCCGGCGGTTGGTCCCGAGCTCTCCCTCGCGGGTATCGTGCGGCCGACGGGATCGAGGAGCCCCGGGGAGGTGCGGCATTCGCGCGGCGTTCGCCGCGCCGAGTTCCGAGTTCGAAGCGGGACCGGACGGTTTTCGGCGGGTGTGATCGCGAGGGTGACGGCTTCCGGGGGACGGGGCAGCGGCGGCTCCGCGCATACCGTGACCGGCACGGCCGGGACGCGGTGGAGCGACGTCTTCGTGCTATCGGGGCTCGAGGCGTGCGGGTCGGGGGTCGGCCTCCCACCGGGGAGAGGACGGAGGGTTCCGGGCGCCTTCCGCTACCCGCGGATCGCGCCGGGCGGGCGCCGGCGGCGGACGCCACGGGGTCGCGACCGGTCCGGAACCGTGACACGCGCGAGGCGGGCGAGCGGTGCGGGCAGGAGTGCGGGGTGACACCGGCGCAGGGATCCCGGGCGAGCTGTCCGACGCCGGTGCGCGTTCGGCTCGGTGCAACATCTTCGGCCGGCGAATCGGCGGCATGCCGTGGGCTGCGCTCGCTCCGCGCCGATCGAAGCGGTCCGCTCGGGACCGGGGCGAGTGAGGTGGACCGGGGCCCGAGTGGCGTGGTGCACGGCGCGTCGGCGCCGGTTGCGGAGCCGCCGGGGTGCGGCTCTCGGTGACCCGGCGGAGCAGAGCGGGCGCGGGCGGACGCCGGCAGGGCCGGCCCGTCCGGCGCTGCGGCCGACGCCGGACTTTCACCGGACCGCCCCGAGCGGCGGTCGGTGACCGCCGGATCGGGAGCCGGGGCAATGGGTGGGCTCCGGAAGGCGAGCGGGGCGAGGCGAGGAAGGCTTCCCGCGATGTCGCCGGCCGGAGAGCCGACGGGGCGGGGCCCTTCGGCACACGGCAGGAGGCCGGCGACCTCGGGACGTCGGGTGGCCGTCGCTCCGCTCCGACCGGAGGAGGACGCCCGCAAGGAGGGATGCGAGCAGGGCCCCCGGGCTCGAGGTGAAGCGATGGGCGGGGCCGGCGGCGTGGCGAGCCGAGCCGTCCTCGACGCTCTTTCCCGAAGTTTTGCGGGCGGGTCGACCGGGCGGCGGCCGCGGCGGCATGTCGGGCCGCCGGCAACGCTCTTGCCGGAGCCGGCGCCGGCGCGGCATAAGCGCGTCTCGGTCGTGCAGAGGGGTGCAGGCGTGACGGTGCAGGAAGCGACGACGGGCGGGACGACGGAAGATCTCCTGACGCTCCTTCCCGAGCGTCCCGACGTGCGGGTGTCGGTGGCCGCCACCTTCGGGATCGCCTCCGAACTCGAGGTCGGCGCCTTCTCCCGCCGGACCGAATACGTGCCGGACATCGATCCGACCTATCAGTTCGACCGGGCGACCACGCTCGCCATCCTGGCCGGGTTCGCCCACAACCGGCGGGTCATGATCCAGGGTTATCACGGCACCGGGAAGTCGACCCACATCGAGCAGGTCGCGGCTCGGCTGAACTGGCCCTGCGTGCGCGTCAACCTCGACAGCCACATCAGCCGGATCGATCTGATCGGCAAGGACGCGATCGTGCTGCGCGAGGGCAAGCAGGTCACCGAGTACCGCGAGGGGATCCTGCCCTGGGCGCTGCAGCGGCCGGTGGCGCTGGTCTTCGACGAGTACGACGCCGGCCGGCCGGACGTCATGTTCGTGATCCAGCGGGTTCTCGAGGCTCAGGGGCGGATGACACTCTTGGACCAGAACCGGGTGATCCGGCCGCACCCCTCGTTCCGGCTGTTCGCCACGACCAACACGGTCGGGCTCGGCGACACCTCCGGCCTCTATCACGGCACCCAGCAGATCAACCAGGGGCAGATGGACCGCTGGAGCATCGTCACCCAGCTCAACTATCTGCCGCACGACGACGAGATGCGGATCGTGCTGGCCAAGTGCCCCGACTACGACACGCCCGAGGGGCGCCGCACGCTGCACGCCATGATCGCACTCGCCGGCCTCACCCGGCACGGCTTCATGGCGGGCGACATCTCGACCGTGATGTCGCCGCGGACGGTGATCACCTGGGCCGAGAACGCACGGATCTTCGGCTCGGTGCCGTTCGCCTTCCGCATCACCTTCCTCAACAAGTGCGACGAGGCCGAGC
>DAIOUO010000428.1:0-2795 GCA_036759485.1 Geminicoccaceae bacterium
CGAAGGGGTGATCGCCGATCCGCTCCTCGAGTCGGCGCTTGAAGAAAGGCCCGACCCGGGCACCGTTCTCGACCATGCCTTCGCGTTCCATGATGTCGAGATTGACGAGGCCGATGGCACCGCCCACGGGGTGGCCGGAATAGGTGAAGCCGTGCATCACCGGCCCCCGTTCGGGCGAGGCCTTCTCGAGGACCTCGAAGATCCGCTCCGAGATCACCGAAGCGGAGACCGGGAAGTAGGCCGAGGTGATGCCTTTGGCCAAGGTGACGATGTCGGGCTCGAGACCGTAGAGGCCGGAGGCGAACCACTGGCCGGTGCGGCCGAAGCCCGTGATCACCTCGTCGACGATCAGGAGCATGTCGTTCTTGCGGCAGATCTCCTGTACCCGCGGCCAGTAGTCGGCGGGTGGCATCAACACCCCGCCCGTGCCCATGATCGGTTCGCCGATGAAGGCGGCGACGGTCTCCGGCCCTTCCCGCTCGATCACCGTCTCGAGTTCGGCCACGAGCCGATCGCAGAAGGCCTGCTCGCTCTCGCCCGGCCGGGCGAAGCGGTAGGCGTGCGGGCAGGAGAGGTGGATCACCCCCGGCAGGGGCAGGTCGAAGGCCTCGTGGTAGACGGGGATGCCGGTGAGGCTGCCCGAGGCCACGGTGAGCCCGTGATAGCCGCCCCGGCGCGCCAGGATCTTCTTCTTTTCGGGCTTGCCGCGCAGGTTGTTGTAGTAGCGGACCAGCTTGAAGTTCGTGTCGTTGGCGTCGGAGCCCGAGGTGCCGAAGAAGACCTTGGAGAGGCCGCGCACGCCGGCCTTCTCGCGGAAGAGGGTCAGCACCCGGTCGGCGAGCCGGATCATGGGCTCGTTCGAAGCCGAGCCGAACAGGTGATAGTAAGAGAGCTTCTCGATCGCGGCGCGCGCCGCCTCGGCGATCTCGCTGCGGCCGTAGCCGATGTTGACGCACCACAGGCCGGCACCGCAGTCGATGTAGTCCCTGCCTCGATGGTCCCGGATCCGCACGCCGGAGCCCCGGCCGACGATGGTCGGGCCCTTGAGGAGATGCTGGGCGATCGAGGTGTTGGGATGGAGCAGGCTCGCCTTGTCCATCTCCTCGAGCGTCCAATTCGCACGCGCCTCGAGCATGGAGACCTCCCGCGCCCGGCCCCGCTCGGGCCGGCGAACCGGGAAGGCTTAGCCCGACGCCCGGGGTCTCGGCCAGCCGGTCCGGTGCAGACGGGCCATCCGTGCCGCCGGCGAAGCGGGGCCGCCTTGCGCCGTGCCGACCCCCCGCTATAGTCGCCGCGGCCGCCGCAGTAGCTCAGCTGGTAGAGCAGCGCATTCGTAATGCGCGGGTCGGGGGTTCGAGTCCCTCCTGCGGCACCACGAGCGCGTTCGCGTTCGTCCCGAAGCGTACCGCACCCCTCCCAAGTCCTTGATCTAGCACGAAACGGGTATCCGCAGCAATCCGGATGCGTCCCTGTGCATCCGGTCCGTCCGTTGGTATCCTCGCCGGTAGCCGGAAGCTCCGTTGGTAGGAGCCCTCGAATGCGGGTCCCCGGACGCCTCAGCGACGCCAAGCTGCGCGCCCTCGCACCGCGCGACCGCCCCTACAAAGTCGCCGACGGCCTCGGCCTGTTCGTTCTCGTCGAGCCCTCGGGCTCGCGGCTGTGGCGCCTCGCCTACCGCTTCGACGGCCGGCAGAAGCTCCTCTCCCTCGGCCGCTACCCCGAGGTCTCCCTCGCCGAAGCGCGGCGCCGCGCCCTCGAGCTCCGCTCGCACCTCGCCGCCGGCCGCGACCCGAGCGCGGTCCGCAAAGCCGAGAAAGTCGCCAAAGGCCGTACCTTCGCCGCCGCCGCCGAGGCCTGGTTCGAGGCGAGCTCCCCGCGGTGGTCGCCGGCGCACCGCGAGACCGTCCGCTACCGACTGGATCGCTACGTCCTTTCCGCGCTCGGCACCCGGCCGCTCGCCCGGATCGCCCCGGCCGATATCCGCGAGCTCCTGCGCACCCTCGCCGACCGGCCCGAGACCGCCCGCCGCGCCCTGCAATTCGTCCGCGCCGTCTTCCGTCACGCGATCGCGCACGGCCTGGCCGAGCTCGACCCGAGCGCTTCCATCGCCCGCGAGCTCCTACCCGCACGCGCTACCAACCACCGGGCCGCGCCGACCAACGACCGCCGCCGGCTCGCCGACCTGATCCGGGCGATCCGCGCCTATCCGGGCTCGCCGATCGTCCGCGTCGCCCTCGAGGTGGCACTCCTGACGGCGGCCCGGCCGGGCGAGGTGCGCGGCATGGAATGGCGCGAGCTCGACCTCGCCGCGGGCGAATGGCGCATCCCGGCCGAGCGCACGAAGATGCGCGAGCCGCACCTCGTCTTCCTCGCCCCCCGGGCCGTCGCCCTGCTCGAGCAGCTGCGCCCGCTCACCGGCACCGGCCCGCGCGTCTTCCCGTCGCTCCGCTCGCGCGACCGCCCGATCTCCGAGAACACCCTCAACGCGGCGCTGCGGACCATGGGCTTCGGCCGCGAGGAAGCGACCGCGCACGGCTTTCGCTCGCTCTTCTCGACGATCGCCAACGAAGCCGGCGCCGATCCCGACGTGGTCGAGCGCTGCCTCGGGCACGCGCCGCGCGACGCGGTCCGCGCCGCGTACCACCGCGCCGCCTACCTCGGGGAACGCCGCGCTCTCGCGGCATGGTGGGCCGACTGGCTCGCCGCGCTGGCCGACGGCCGCCCGCTCCCGCCGCTCCCGGACAACTGCCGATGAGCCGCAAACGCGCGCTCGCGCAACAGCTCCTCCCTATCCG
>DAIOUO010000429.1:0-2731 GCA_036759485.1 Geminicoccaceae bacterium
CGTGCGGCCGGAGGGGACACGCCGCTTCGTCCACGAGGGCCGGGTGGTGGCCGCGCCGGGCGAGACTCGCCCCGCGCGCCCCGACCGCAGACCTCGCTTCGGTCCCGGAACCGCCCGGCGGTGGACGGGATCGGGCCGGAACGCGGGCCCGCCTCGATCGACGGGTCGTCTGCCGAACCCGCGCTTCGCGCTGCGCGTCGGAGCCGCCGGCGGGGGGAGGTCTCCCCGCCCGCCGGCGCGGGTCGCAGCGGCTTTCTCGACCCTCGCCGCGCGCCTCCCGGACGCGTTCTTCGAGCCCGACACCGCGATCCGACCCATCCGACCGATCGCGAGCCCGCGGGCGGCATCGTCGACCGTCGCGATGCCGGGCCGGACCGCGACCCGTTCGCCCCGCGAGACAAAGCGCGCAAGGCGATCGCCTCCGGGACCGACCCGATCCTCGCGCCGCCGGGTCCCGGCAGCGGGCGACCCGCTCGGGATCACCGCGGCCTCGAGCCCGAACGGTCCTCGGCGGCTCGGGCCCGGCCGGCGGGGGGCCCGGCGAACGAGCCGGCCTCCGCGCTCCACCGACCGACGGCATCGTACCGCTCGAGAGAGGATATCGGCACGAGGTTCATCGCCCCCTGCGGCGAGGGTCCTCGCGCCAACCGGCAGAGGGAGCCGGATCGCCGCTCTCGGCCTCCTCGGCGGCCGAAACGACCGCGGACGGGGCGATCCGACCGCGCCGGGCCCCGCCTGCCGGTTCCTCTGCTCGCCGGTGCCCGGACGGGGGCCACGAAACCGCATCGACCACGCGACCCGCCGGCGGCCGACCTCCTGGCCGGCCCGCCGGATCCTTTCGACGTCGAGCACCTCTGGGCGACGGGGCGCTCGGCCGCGGCTCGCGCGCGTCGCTCCCCGCCCGCCGAATCGGTTCGGCACGCACCCCGGGAGAAAAGCGGGAGCTCGGCCGAGGAGGCCTCGATGGTGTCCGCGCGGACCGAGGTTCGGCGCACGCACGCCGGAAAGGGCTGCCCGAGCGGGCCGGCCTGCTCGCCGGCGATCCGTTCGCCGCGCGGGTGCGGGATCGAGGCGCCGGCGCGTCCGGGGACCGCGCCGGCCGGCCCGTAGGGTGCGGACACGCGCGGGAAGCCCCGCGATCGCCTCGTCCGGTCGTCGGTTCGCGCGGTTCGGCACGCGCTGCCGAGCGCCAGGAGCCCTCCGCCTTCGCGGACGCGCGAGCAGCGGGCGGCACGCCACCCGGGGGCCGGCGGCCCCGATTCGGGTCGGGGGCCGGTCCGCCGGAGCCCCCGATCGTGGTCGCACCGCGGACGCCGCCACCCGACGACGACTCCCCTAGCCGCCGGTGCTGCGGGTGCCGACGGCACCCGCCGCGGTGCCCCCGGCGGTACCACCGTATCGGTGCGCCCCGGGTCGGGATCGGCGTCCGCCGGCGCGGACCGCCGGGCGGGCGATCGAGGCGGCCCTCGCGGCACCACCGCCCCGGGGCCCCGCTCTCCAGGCGCTCGCCCCTGCCCGACCGACGAGGCCCGACCGGCGAGGTCGCCGGCCGGCCCGGTCGGGTCCCCCCGGTGCGGCTCCGGCCGGGCCGCCCGTGCCTCAGCCGAAGCGGCGGAACCGCATCGCCCGTTCGATGCGCTCGCGGGCGAGCGCCTCGGCCGCAGCCCGGGGAGGGGCCCTGTCCGCACTTGCGCGCTCGAGCACGAGTTCGGTGTTGGCGCGGATCTTCTCGGCGATCAGCTCGAGCGCCCGGCCTTCGCTGCCACCGGCGAGCTCGACCGCCGCACAGATCACGCCACCGGCGTTGGCGACGAAGTCGGGCACCACGAGGACACCGCGCTCGTACAGCCGTCGCTCGGCCGCCGCGGTGATCGGGATGTTGGCGCCGCTCACGACGATCCGGGCGCGCAAACGGTCGACATTGCCCTCGTGGATCACGTCCGGTCGGGCGGCCGGGATCCAGATCTCGCAGTCGATCCCGACGATCGCCTCGGCCGGCGCCTCACGACCGCCCGGGAAGGTCGCGACCGGCTCGCCGCGGGCCTTGTGGGCGAGGAGCGCGGCGATATCGAGGCCGCGCTCGTTCACGAGCGTGCCGCGGCTGTCGCTCACCGCCACGATCCGGGCACCGCGCTCGGCCAGCCGGCGGGCGGCGTGCCGGCCGACCGCGCCGAAGCCCTGGATCGCCACCCGCGCCCCCTCGAGCGGCAGCCCGACGTGCCGGCCGGCGACCTCGCAGGCGACCGCGAGGCCGTGCCCGGTGGCACCGATCTCGTCGAGCGGGATGCCGCCGAGCTCGCGGGGCAGGCCGACCGCGCGGCCGATCTCGTCGCGCACCCAGGCCATGGCCACTTCGTCGGTGCCCATGTCCGGCCCCGGCACATAGGCCTCGAGGTCCTCGATCGCCCGAGCGAAGCCGCGCAAGAGCCGCTCCTTGGCCTCGAGCGGCATCGCCGGGTCGGCGCGGACGACCGCCTTGCCGCCTCCGTGCGGCAGGCCGGCGGCGGCGTTCTTGAAGGTCATCGCCCGCGCGAGCCGGAAGCACTCCTCGAGACCGACGTCGGGGGCCATCCGCACCCCGCCGATCGCCCGCCCGCAGGCGGTGTTGTCGACCACGACGATCCCCTCGAGACCGAGACCCGGGTGCCGGAGATGCACGACCCGCTCGGGGCCGAGCTCGTCCTCGAAGCCGAACCATCCCCTTCGCATCGCTCCCTCCCCTCCCGGTAGG
>DAIOUO010000430.1:0-2710 GCA_036759485.1 Geminicoccaceae bacterium
CTTCCCCGCCACCGACCCGGCCCTTGACAGGCGGTGGCAGCACGCGTTCTCTGGAACGTAAAAGCCGCTTCCGCGTTCTGGAGAACGCCCATGCCCAGCCTCGCCCCCGCCGTCGGCCGGGCCGCCACGCCGGACCGGCCGCTCGAGGAGGCCGCCGTCGTCGCCAAGGCGGTGGCGCGCGCCGCCGACCGGCTCGGCCTCACCAACCGCGAGCTCGCCGGCATCCTCGGGCTCTCCGAAGCCAGCGTCTCGCGCCTGCGCCGCGGCGCCTTCGCGCCCGAGCGCGACAGCAAGGCCTTCGAACTCGCGGTCCTGTTCGTGCGGCTGTTCCGCGCCCTCGATGCCGTGGTGGGCGGCGACGAGGCGGTGGCGCGCGCCTGGCTCAAGAACCCCAACACCGCGCTCGAGGCCGTACCCCTCGAGCGGATGGCCCGAATCACCGGGCTCCTCGATGTCCTGGCCTACCTGGACAGCCGCCGCGCTCTCCTCTGAGGCCCGCGCCTTCGAAGGCGAGGGCTGGCGGCTCGTGGAGGCGCAGCACCACGTGGCGACCATGAAGCTCGTCGACACGGCCGCCGAGCAGGCGCTCCTCGAACAGGCGATCGAGGCCACCAAGCCCTTGGTCCCGCAGCCCTGCCGGCACCTGCACTATCTGCTCGCCGCCCCCTTCCGCTACCGCCCGGCACCTGTGGGCTCGCGCTTCCGCAAAGCGGGCGATCCGCGCGGCGTCCTCTACGCCGCCCGCGCCGAGACCACGGCAGTGGCCGAGATCGCCTTCTGGCGCCTGCTCTTCTTCGCCGAATCCCCGGACACCCCCTGGCCCGCGGCGCCCTTGCAGCTCACCGCCTTCGCACTCGCGCTCGCGACCGGGCGCAGCCTCGCGCTCGCCGAACCGCCGTTGGACCGGGATCTCGCGTTCTGGACCGACCCGGTCGACTACCGCCCGACCCAGGATCTGGCCGAGGCGGCGCGGTCGGCAGCCATCGCGCTCCTGCGCTATCCCTCGGTGCGCGATCCCGAAGGCGGGGAGAACCTCGCCGTGCTCGACTGCGCGGCCTTCGCCCGAGCCGAACCCGGCGAGCTTCGGACCTGGCATCTGCTGCTCGATGCGAACGGTGCCCGGGCGGTGCGCGAGATGCCGAAGGAGCGGCTCGGCTTCGACCGCACCACCTTCGCCCGCGACCCGCGGATCGCCGCCATGCGCTGGGAGCGGCCGCTGCCGAAGCCGCAGGGGAAACGGCCCCGAGCCTGACCTCCTCGCTCCGCCCTCACCGGTCGCGGCGACCTCCGGCACCGATGGCGACGCCCCCTCCGAGCCGGTCCACGCCATCGGCTCGCCGTTGACCAATAGGCCTTCGAACATATAATAGGAACGTTCGCACAGCAAAAGGGCCTGGCCATGGCGATCGCTTGTTCGACCGGCGAACCGCGCCGCCCGTGGTCCCCCGCCCGCGCCGAAGCCTCGCGCCGCAACGGCGCCCGCTCGCGCGGGCCGGTCAGCGTCGCGGGCAAGGCGCGCAGCGCCCGCAACGCGCTCCGCCACGGGCTCACCGCCTCCGTCCACCTGGTCACCCAAGGCGAGGATCCCGAGGCCCTGACCGCGCTCCGCGAGGGCCTGCGCGAAGAACTCGGGGCCCACGGCCTCCTCGCCTCATGCCTCGCCGACCGGCTCGCCGTCGCTATCTGGAAGCTCGCCCGCGCCGACCGGCTCGAAGCCACCCTCGCCACGATCGAGCCGCGTTGCCCGACCGGTCGGCTCTGGCCCGAGCCCGGCCTGCCCCGCCTGCTCTCGAGGGTCCCCGAACTCGGCCTCCTGCTGCGCTACCAGGCCCAGTTCGGCCGCGAGCTGCACCGTCTGCTCCGCGTCCTGAACGATCCCGCCTTCGACCGTGTCCTCGGTGCGCCGAGCGACACAGGCGGAGCGGAGCCTCTCGAGCCGGGCGGGCCCGAGGGTGAGAGTGCCGCGAGCGAGGCCGAACGAGCGGATCCGCTCGAGCCCGGCGCCGCCGAGGAACCGGCCGCCGAGCCGAGCGTATCGGCCGAAAGCGAACCGGCCGATGCGGTCGCGGATGTCCCCACACCCGGCCGTGCGGGCGCCGCCCCGGGTCCCGATCGCGACGGCAGCCTCGCGCACCGACCTGCAGTCCTCGACCCGCCGGCCCCGGGCCGCGACGCGCCGCGCGAGCCCGCGACCGGCGCGGCCGGACGGCTCGCCGGGCCGGGCGGACCCGCACCCGCTCCACCGGTGCTCGCGCCGGCCGACCTTTCGATCGTCGCCGAGCGGCTCTTGGCGAAGGGCGATCTCGCGGGCTTCCTGCGTGTGGAGCGAGACCTCCGTCGCTCGGGTGGGGTGATCCATCGACCGGCTCCGTTCGCGGCACCGCCACCCGCCGGCCCGGCGCCCTCGGCGGTCGCCGCCGTCTGCCGGCACGGACCGGTCGTAGCCGAGCGTGCGGCCGGGGCGCGATCGGCGGAGCCGGTCGCCACGGCCGACGCCGGCCCGGCTCCGAATTGGCGAAACGAACCCGAGCCCACCTCGGCTCCACCCGTCTCGTCCCCTGCCTCCTCTCCTGCTTCGTCTCCCTCGTCCTCGGTCTGCCACCCCTCTTCCGTCATGGTCGGGCCCCGACCCGACCATCCAGCCTCGTCCTCGGCCCCCGACCCGAGGATCCAGTCCCCCCGGATGGCCGGCTCCGCGGCCGGCCATCCG
>DAIOUO010000431.1:0-2696 GCA_036759485.1 Geminicoccaceae bacterium
GGCCGGAGCCGTGCTCGCGATCCCGATGCGGCCCGGCGTATCCAGCCTCAACCTCGCGACCGCCGCGGCGATCGTTCTCTGGGAGGCGCGCCGGCGGCTTCCGCCCGAGCCGCGGGCGGGGTAGCGATCGCGGGCGAGACGCGCCCGAGGGAGAAGACCGGCCATGGCGAACCTCGCCACGCTCGTGACGACCTGGAACTATCCGACCCGCGTGCGCTTCGGCGTCGGCACCGTGGGCGAGGCGGGCGAGGCCTGTCGGGCCGCCGGCATCCATCGGCCGCTCGTCGTCACCGACCCCGGGCTCGCTCGCCTGCCGCTCCTCGAGCGGGTGCTCGAGGCGCTGCGCGGCGCCGGCCTCGAGGTCGCCCTGTTCGACGGCGTGCGACCCAACCCCACCGCCGCCAACGTCGCCGCAGGCGTCGAGATCCTGCGGCGCGACCGCCACGACGGCGTGGTCGCGGTGGGCGGCGGCAGTGCCCTCGACGTCGGCAAGCTGGTCGCCTTCATGGCCGGCCAGAGCCGGCCGATCTGGGACTTCGAGGACGTCGGCGACTGGTGGACGCGGGCCGATCCGGCCGGCATCCGGCCGGTCGTCGCGATCCCGACGACCGCCGGCACGGGCTCCGAGGTCGGCCGGGCGGGGGTGGTGACCGACGAGGCCACGCACACCAAGAAGATCATCTTCCACCCGGGCATGATGCCGCGGACCGCGATTCTCGACCCGGCCCTCACCACGGGCCTGCCGCCGCACCTGACCGCCGCCACCGGCATGGACGCGCTCGCCCATTGCCTCGAGGCCTATTGCGCCCCCGGTTTCCACCCGATGGCCGACGGCATCGCGGTCGAGGGGACGCGCCTCGTCTTCCGCGCCCTGCCGCGGGCCGTGCGCGACGGCTCCGACCTCGAGGCCCGCGGCATGATGCTGGCCGCCTCGGCGATGGGGGCGACCGCTTTCCAGAAAGGCCTCGGGGCGGTGCACAGCCTCTCGCACCCGCTCGGTGCGGTCTACGACCTGCACCACGGCCTGTTGAACGGGATCCTGCTGCCCTACGTGCTGGCCTTCAACCGAGCGGCGATCGAGGAGCGGATCCGCCGGCTCGCCGCCTGGCTCGGCCTCGAGCCCCGCTTCGAGGCCTTTCTCGAGGCCCTCCTCGAGCTGCGCCGCACGACAGGCATTCCGCCGACGCTGGCGGCCGCCGGGGTGCCGGCCGACCGGCTCGAGGAACTCGCCGGGATGGCCGAGAAGGACCCGACGGCTGGGTCCAACCCGATCCCGGTCGACGCTGCCGCTCTCGAGCGGCTCTACCGGCAGGCGATGGCGGGCGAGCTACCTTCCGGTACGCCCGCTTAACCCGCGCTCAACCGCGTGCCCGCAGGGTGTCCGGGACCGGGCGCGGCACCCCATCACGCGCCCGGTCGCCCCTCCTTCGCCCGGTCCGCGAAGACCGCCCCGGCCGTCGCCCGCGGGTATCGCGTTGCTCGCGTGCCGGCCGGCCCACCGCGGCGGGCCACGAGCCTGAGGCTTCTTCGCGGCGCCGGTGTCAGACCTCGGGCGCGCCGCGGTTCCACGGCAGCCGACCGAGAAGCGCCGCCATGCCGCAGCGGCCACGCAGACCGGCGTGCAAGAGGCCGAGCCCGACCACCCCGCTCAGCACGTGGAAGCCCGGCGCCACGAAAGTGCCGAGCAGGAAGCCCAGGAGCGCCATCGCGCCGGCCACGAGCTGGGCCTGGCGCAGCAAGGACAGCCGCCCCGGCCGCGCCGGGCCGCAACAGGCCGCCGCCGCGGGCGCCGTGTCGATCGACGTTTCGCTCGGGCTCATCGTTCGTCCTCCGACTCCGGGGTCACCGGAGATATATCAGTCTACCCTTATATAAGGCGCCGTCACTCCGCGACAAGGCCCCGATGCGGGGTTCGCCCGGGCCGCCGCGCGGGACTGTCGAGAAGGCCGCGTCCCGCCGCCCGACCCCCGGAGTATGTCGGTCCCCCGGCCGGAGATCGCCTCTTTCCTACCACTCTACCGAGGGTGTCAGCCGTCCCTTTCGCGCGCGAGACCCTCGCCGATCGGCGGAGGACCGCCGATCGGCCACGACCAACGTCCTTGGCGAACGGTGGCCCCCCCGGCAGAAACAGGGGGCAGATTTCGAGAGATCGGACCGATACGGGCGCGCTCGGACCTCACGGTCATCGGAGTTGCATTGTCTACGGCAGGCTCGGGTGTCCCGCCCAACGCCTCACCCTCGACCAGGATCCGGCTCGTCGGCGTCACGGTATCGGGCGGTCGGATCGGCTCGATCGCTCCCACCGAGGCCGCGGCGACCGCCGAGTCCTCCGCCAGGTGGCCAGCGCCCGCGGCGGCTTCTTCCGAGATCTTCGTGCTCGGCTGGGGGTTCGCCCCGACGGTCGGTGTGATCGGAGCTCGCCGACCTCGATCCGACGGGTCGCTCGGACGGTGCGGATCCCCGTGCCACGTGCGACGTGTCCGTGCTCGAGCGCGGGGCCGCCGACCGCGATCGGGTGCGCTCCCCTTCCCCGCCGGTACCTCCGGCTGCTCGCGCCTCGCTCGTCCGCCGGGCCGACCGGACGCGCTCGCGTGGCTTTCGACCGGCGTGCCGGCTCCCTTCGATGCCGACGCACGATCTCCCCGCCGTCCCGGGCGTGGCGTCCGTCGCCGCCCGGCGGCACGGCTCCGGCACGA
>DAIOUO010000432.1:0-2685 GCA_036759485.1 Geminicoccaceae bacterium
CGCCGAGCGTGGTGCTGTCGACCCCACCGCCTGCTCGGGAGGCGGGCGCTTCTCGTCCACGCCGTCTCCCCGGCTGTCCCGGCGAGCGCGACCGAGCGGCTGCGAGCGCTCGCGGCGAGCGAAGGCTTCGCGCTCCGCCTTCTGGACGCGCGAGAGCTCGCGGATCCGCGCTATCGCGCCAACCCGCTCGACCGTTGCTATTTCTGCAAGCTGAATCTGTACGATGCCGTCCGCCGGGTGTGGGACGGGCCGATCGCCTCGGGCACGAACCTCGACGATCTGGGCGATTTCCGTCCGGGCCTGCGCGCCGCCGGGGAGGCCGGCGTCCGTCACCCCTTTGTCGAGGCCGGGCTCGGCAAAGAGGCCGTCCGCGTGCTCGCGCGGACCCTGGGCTTGGGGCCGATCGCGGATCTTCCGGCGTCCCCCTGTCTGGCGAGCCGCCTCGAGACCGGGATACCGGTGTCGCCCGAGAGGTTGGCCCTCGTGGCCGAGGTCGAGCGGCTTCTGGAAGAGCGGCTCGGCCCGGGCGACCAGCGCTGCCGGATCCGCGCCGATCGGATCGAGCTCGAGTTGCCCGAACGACGGCTGGAAGCACTCGACCCCGACTCCCGAGCGGCGCTCCTGACGGCTGCGACCGCCCTGGTCTCGGCGCACGGCGTCGAGCTCCCGCTGCGCCTCGCACCCTACCGGCGCGGCAGCGCCTTTCTCGGGCGAAGAGCCGGATGAGCGGGAACTTCGTCCACGACGCCGATCGGCGGCGACGGATCGGCCTGAGTGAGGTCGTCCTCTGCGCGAGCAAGGATGCAGACCAGCTCACGGGTGTGCTGCGCGAGCTCGAGGGAAAGGAGCCGGCCCTGCTCCTGACCCGCCTGGCCCCCGAGCAGTACCGAGCTCTTCCCGAGGATCTGCGCGCCCGGATCGACTACGATCCGCGCTCGCGTACGGCCTTCTTCGGTGCGGTCCAGCCCCCGGTGCGGCCGGCCCGGATCGCGATCGTCACGGGTGGCACCGGTGATCAGCGGGTCGCCGAGGAGGCGGCGCGCACGCTCGCGTTCCACGGCGAGGCCGTCGAGCGGCACTACGACGTCGGGGTGGCGGGCCTCTGGCGCCTGATGGAACGTCGCGAAGTGCTGGCCCGCTTCCCGGTTCTGATCGCCTGCGCCGGCATGGAAGGTGCCCTCTTCTCGGTCCTGGGCGGCCTCGTGCCGGGCCTCGTCGTGGCGGTCCCGGTATCTGCGGGTTACGGTGTCGCGGAAGGCGGTCGGGCGGCCCTCCGGAGCGCGCTCGCGAGCTGCGCGCCGGGCATCGTGGTCGTCAACGTCGACAACGGCTACGGCGCCGCTTCTGCCGCGCTCCGGGTCCTGCGTGCCCTGCCCGGTCCCTAGAGGTCGGCCGGGAAGCGCGGAATCACCGCGTCCCGGTTCACTTGTGCGTTGAGCACGAGGCCGAGCCCCAACATCACGGTGAGCATCGCCGTGCCGCCGTAGGAAACCAGCGGCATGGGCACGCCCACGACCGGGATCAGGCCGGTCACCATCGCCACGTTGACGATCGCGTAGAGGGAGAAGTTCCAGGTCACGCCGGCTGCCAACAGCCGTGCGAAATGGCTCTCCGCGCGCAGCGCCACCCTCATGCCCGCGAGCCCGATCGCGAGAACCAGGGCGAGCACGGCGAGCGCACCCACGAGCCCGGTCTCCTCGGCCAACATGGTGAAGGCGAAGTCGGTATGCTTCTCGGGCAGGAACGAGAGTTGCGCCTGGCTACCCTGCAGATAGCCCCGGCCCCAGAGGCCACCCGAGCCGATCGCGATCTTCGACTGGATGATGTGGTAGCCCGCACCCAGAGGATCGGCCTCGGGGTCGAGAAAGGTGAAGACGCGCTGCCGCTGATAGTCGTGGAGCTGGGACCAGGCGACCGGCAGCGCGGCACCGGCCAGGGCACCCGCCGCGACGAACTTCCAGAGGGCGGTGCCCCCGAGGAAGAGCATGGCCGTGCCGACCATGCCGAGCATTCCCGCGGTGCCGAGGTCGGGCTGTTTCAGGACGAGGCCGACCGGCACGAGAATCATGACCACGGGCGGGACGAGGAAGAGCGGCCGGCGCACCTCCTCGAGGTAGGCAGCGTGGAAATAACGGGCGAGCGCCAGGACGAGCGCGAGCTTCATGAGCTCGGAGGGTTGCAGCTGGACGATCCCGATGTCGATCCAGCGCTGAGCGCCCTTGTTGATCTCGCCCACGATCTCGACCGCGACGAGCAGGACGAGGACCACCCCGTAGATCGGGTAGGCGAGACGGAACAGCTGCCGGATGTCGACCATGGCGATCGCCACGGCGAGCGCCGTCATGACGACCAGACGGATCCCGTGGCGCAGCGCCCAGGGCGTGTGCGAGCCCCCCCCGGCGGAATAGAGGAGCGCGTAGCCGACCAGCCCCAGAAGGACCACGAGGGCGACGAGCGGCCAGGCGAGCCGCGCCAGCTTCTCGGCCAGCGAAGGTGGCTCGGAGGAGCCGATCGGTCGGGCGGCCATCACGGGTGCAACGCCACCGCGAGGCTGCCGGGCGCCGTGCCCGGCTCGAGCCGGAGCGCCTCGACCATGATGTCGCGGGCGACAGGTGCTGCGGCCTTGGCGCCGCTCTCGCCGTGCTCGACGACCACCGCCACGGCGTAGCGCGGCCGGTCGTGCGG
>DAIOUO010000433.1:0-2681 GCA_036759485.1 Geminicoccaceae bacterium
GCGTGATCCCGGGCAAGATCATCACCGACCGGCTCGAGGCGACCCCGCCGCGCCGCGACGGCTTCCTCCTGGCCGATCCCAGCCAGGATCTCGCGAAGGTGGCCGTGATCGAGCGGCACGGCAAGAACGGCAACATCGGCAAAGGCTTCGTCCGGGGCTTCGGGCTGCGCTCGGGTGCGATCGCGAGCTCGGTCGGCCACGACAGCCACAATCTCACGGTCGTGGGCGCCGAGGACCCGGCGATGGCGCTCGCGGCGAACCGGGTGGCCGAGCTCGAGGGCGGTTTCGTGGTCGCGACGGCCGAAGGCGTGCTCGCCGAGCTCGCGCTGCCGATCGCGGGTCTCCTGACCGACCGGCCGTTCCCGGAGGTCACCGCCGCCCTGCGGCGGCTGCGGGCGGCTGCGCGCGCGCTCGGCTGCACCCTCCCCGAGCCGTTCCTCCAGGTGGCCTTCCTGCCGCTGCCCGTGATCCCGCATCTCAAGATCACGGATCTGGGCCTGTTCGACGTCGACCGCTTCGAGCTCGTCCGTCTCTGAGCGGCGGAAGCGAGGCCGCGGCTCAGCGGAAGTAGACCGGGTCGCGCAGGTCCGGGTAGAGGTGGGCCACCCATTCGCCGTAGCCGTTGAAGATCTTCGTCGGGATCTTCTCGCTCTCTCCCAAGGGCTGCTCCATCCGCTGGCTCCAGCGCGGATGCGGCACGTCCGGGTTGACGTTGGCCCAGAAACCGTACTCGTCGGGTGCGATCTCTTCCCAGAAAGTCTCGGGTCGCTCCTCGACGAAGCGGAACGCGACGATCGATTTGATGCTCTTGAACCCGTACTTCCACGGCACGGCCAGTCGGATCGGCGCGCCCATCGCCTTCGGCAGGGGCTTGCCGTAAACTCCGGTCACCAGGAAGGCGAGCTCGTGCGTCGCCTCGGCGATCGTGAGCGCCTCGGTATACGGCCAAGGGTACCAGAAGGCGCGCTGACCCGGGGCCGTGCGGGCATCGAGGAAGGTCTGCATCGCGACATATTTGGCCGAGCCGAGCGGGCGCGCGAGGGTGACGAGCTCGGCCAGCGGAAAGCCGGTCCAAGGCACCACCATCGACCAGGCCTCGACGCAACGGTGACGGTAGATCCGCTCCTCGAGGGCGACCTTCGCGAGGAGATCGTCGACGTCGAACGTCTGTTCGCGTTCGACCAGTCCTTCGATCCGGATGGTCCAGGGCCGGGTCTTCAGGGCCTCGGCCGCTTTGGCGATCTGCTTGTGCGAACCGAACTCGTAGAAATTGTTGTAGGTCGTGGCGAGCTTCTCGTCGCTGAGCCTGCGGTCGTCGACCGTCCAGTTCGGGTTGCGCGGTACCGCGGCGGCCACGGTCCGGGGTGCCAGGGCCGCTCCGCCGAGCGCGGCGAGACCGCCGAGGACGGTCCGGCGACCGACGACGAGCGCCTCGGGAGTGACGAGCCGCTCGGGAAGCTGCCAGGGCCGGGAACGGAACGGGCGGGACATGACGGTGACCTCTGCTGTCCTTTCTCGACGGATGAGATAGGGCCCCCACCCGGTCGCGTCGCTCCCCCCGCCGCTCACGTTCCCGGGACCGCGACCTCCGGCCGGCGGGACTGCAGGAAGGCGATCGTGGCGAGCAGACCCGCGCCGGCCGCGGCGGCGATCGGAGCCGGGCTCACGAGCAGCGCCGCGGCGAGGCCCAGGGCGAGCCGCTCGAGGGGCGTACAGGTCCGCAACAGACGGCCGGCCAGGGCAGCCGCGAGGGCGAGCACGCCCATCCCGGCCGTACCGACCGCGAGCAGGATCGGCGCGGGCTCGCCGATCAGCATGAGTTCCGGGCGGTAGACGAAGAGGAACGGGACGAGGAAGCCCGCGGCCCCGATCCGCACCGCCTCGAGCCCGGTCTCCCAGAGCCCGGCGCGGGCGAGGCCGGCCGCGGCGTAGACGGCGAGTGCCACGGGCGGGGTGATCGCCGAGAGGATGGCGAAGTAGAAGGCGAACATGTGCGCCGCGGGCTCGATCACCCCGAGCTTGACGATCGCCGGCACGAGGAGCGCCACCATCACGATGTAGGCGGGCGTCGTGGGCATCCCCATGCCGAGCACCACCCCCGCCGCCATCGTCACGAGGAGCGCGAGGAGAAGGCTGTTCTGCGCCAGCGTGACGAGGAGCGCGGTGAAGCTCACCCCGAGGCCGGTGAGCGCGATCGTGCCGATCACGATGCCGGCGCAGGCGCAGGCGAGAGCCACCGGCAGCGTGTTGCGGGCCCCCTCCTCGAGCGCCTCGAGGACGGTGCGCAGGCCGATGTCGACCCGCGTCGAGCGGCGCAGGAGTGCTGCCGGCAGGCAGACGAGCGTGCCCGCGAGCGCGCAGAGCGGTGCGCTGTAGCCGAGCCCCATCCCGGCGAGCAGGACGACGATCGGCAAGAAGAGATGGCCGCGCTCGGCGAGCACCCGGCCGAGGCGCGGGATCTCGCTCGCCTCGAGACCGGCGAGGCCGCGAGCACGCGCCTCGAGATGCACGGCGAGGAACACGGCGAGGTAGTAGAGGATCGCCGGAACGAGTGCCCAGAGCGCCACTCGGGCATAGGGCACGGCCAGGAACTCGGCCATCACGAAGGCCGCGGCCCCCACCACCGGCGGCATGATCTGGCCGCCGGTCGAGGCCACGGCCTCGACCGCCGCGGCGAAGGC
>DAIOUO010000434.1:0-2675 GCA_036759485.1 Geminicoccaceae bacterium
GCCGAATGGTACCGGCGGGCGGTGGAGGCCGGCCGCACGAGCGCCGTGCTGCGGCTCGCCCGGCTCTTCGAGCGCGGCGCGCCCGGCCTGCCGCCGGATCCGGCCGAGGCGGTCCGCTGGCTCGCCCTCGCGGCCGAGCGGGGCGACGCGGTGGCGGCTTACGACCTCGCCCGGAAACGTCTTTCGGGCGAGGGCGGGCCGGCCGATCCACGGGCCGCGCTCGCGCTCTTCGAGCGGGCGGCGGCACTCGGCGAGCGGCGCGCCTGGCGCTGGATCGGCGAGCTGCACGAGGACCCGGAGGGCCCCGCCTTCGACCTCGAGCGGGCGGTCGAGCACTACCGGCTCGCGGCCGGGACGGGTGACGGCAAAGCGATGTTCAAGCTCGCCGAGCTCTTCGAGAAGGGACGCCTCGGCGAGGCCGACCCGGTGGCCGCCGCGGCCTGGTACCGGCTCGCCGCCGAGCACGGCTACGCGCGGGGTGTCGAGCGGCTGGCCCGGGTCGAGGCTCGGCTCGAGCCGGCCGAGCGGCGCCGAGCGCTCCTGCTCGCCGAGGGCTTCCGGCCGGTCGGGCGGGGACCGACGCCGGCCAGGGCGGGCGAGGCCGCCCCGCCGGTGGCCGAGGCGGTGCCGGCGAGCGGGAGCGGGTCCGCGGCGTCCGCGGCGGCCTCCGACGCGGCGGCCTCTGGCGAAATCGCCGGGGCGCGCTAGGCTCGGCGGCGGAGAGCGTTGGAGAACGGATCGATGCGGCTCGACAGACGGAGCCTCCTCCTCTCGGCCGGTGGCGTGCTCGCGCTGCGGGCCGGAACCGGCGTCGCCGCGGCGGTGGCCGAGCGGACGCTCGGGGACCCGGGTGCGAAAGTGACGGTGGTCGAGTGGTTCTCGTTGACCTGCCCGCACTGCGCCGCCTTCCATCTGCAGACCCTGCCCGAGCTCAAGAAGCGCTACGTGGACAACGGCAAGGTGCGCTTCGTGATGCGCGACTTCCCGACCGATGCGGTGGCGCTCAAGGCGCACGTGCTCGCCCATTGCGCCGGGCCCGAGCGCTACTTCGCCTTCGTCGACGCGCTCCTGCAGAGCCAGGCGCGCTGGGCCGGGGCCAAGGACCCGATCGCCGCGCTCAAGCAGATGGCCAAGCTCGGCGGCCTCGCCGACGCCCAGATCGACGCCTGCCTCGCCGACCGGGCGATGGAGGACGAGATCCTCAAGATGCGGCTCGAGGCGCAGCAGAAGCACGACGTCCGCTCGACCCCGAGCTTCTTGATCGACGGCAAGGTCCACGCCGGCAACCGCAGTCCGGACGAATTCGCCAAGCTGCTCGACCCGCTCCTGCGTTGAGGACGATCGCCGGTTCTCGCGCGCTCGGCGGGCTGCTACGAAGCGCGCCGGCGCCTTGACCACGTGATCGACCGCGTGCAGCTCACCAAGCTCCGCCTGCGCGGCTTCAAGTCGTTCTGCGACCCCGTCGAGCTCGAGATCGCCCCGGGCCTGACCGGGATCGTGGGACCGAACGGCTGCGGCAAGTCCAATCTCGTGGACGCGCTCCGCTGGGTGATGGGCGAAGGCTCGCCCAAGGGCCTCAGGGGCGCGGAGATGGACGACGTCATCTTCGCGGGCTCGGCCGGCCGGCCGGCGGTCGACCTCGCCGAGGTGGCGCTCGGCATCCAGGGCCCGGTCGACGGGCCGCTCGTGCTCGGGCCCGAAGAGCGGGCCGAGATCGTCCGCCGGATCACCCGCGGTGCCGGCTCGAGCTGGCGGATCGACGGCCGCGAGGTACGGTTGCGCGACGTCCACCATCTGTTGGCGGACGCCGCCGCCGGGGCACGCGGTGCCTCGATCGTCGGCCAGGGGCAGATCGGGCTCGTGGTCGACGCGCGACCCGACGAGCGCCGCCGTTTGCTCGAGGAGGCGGCCGGCATCGCCGGCCTGCAGGCGCGCCGCCGGGAGGCCGAGCTCAAGCTGCAGCAGACCCGGGCCAATCTCGAGCGGGTGCGCGATCTCTCGGCGAGCCGGGCCGGCCGGCTCGACGAGCTCGCCCGCCAGGCCCAGGAGGCCGAGCGCTACCGCAAGCTCTCGGCCGAGCTCAGGGCGGTCGAGGCGACCCTCCTCTTGCGCCGGCACGGCGAGGCGCGAGCGGCGTTCGAGGCGGCCGGTGCCGCGCTCGAGGCGGCGCAGGCGGCGGAGACCGCGGCACGGGCGACGGTCGAGGCGGCCCGCGGCCGACGCGGCGAGCTCGCCCGGGCCCTCGCGGCGGCGCGCGACGAGCAGGAGGGGGCGGCGGCACTCCGGGCGCGGCTGGCCGAGCGGCTCGTGGCGGCGCGGGCACGGGCGGCGAGGGCCGCGGCGCTGCGAGCGGAGCGGGAGCGTCGGCGGGCCGAGGCCGAAGCCGACCGCGCCGCGGTCGCCGAGGAGCGCGAACGACTCGAGCGGGAGCGGTGGGCCCTCCTGGCGGCGGCAGAGGCGGCAGCCGAGGAGGCGCGCGGGCTCGAGACGGCGCTCGTCGCAGCGCGCGGGGCGCTCGCTTCGGCCGAGAGGGAGCAGACGGCGGCGGTTCGGGCGCGCGAGCGGGCGCTCGCCGATCGGCTGGCGGCGGCCGGGGTCGAGCGGCTGCGCGAGGAGCGGGCGCGGCTCGCCGAGCGGCTGCGGGCGCTCGAGGCGGCGCTCGCCGAGGCCGAACC
>DAIOUO010000435.1:0-2666 GCA_036759485.1 Geminicoccaceae bacterium
GGCCTGGCGGACCGGCCGCGGCGACGCCGTCGCCGCGGGGCTCGCCGCGATCGGGCCGGCAGCGGTCGCCATCGGACGGCTCAATCCGACTTCGGCGGCCCGGGGAAGACCCGGAGCCGGTCGGGCGGCAGACAGACGGGGAGCGTGCGGCCCGGCCTTATGCCGAGATCGCGCACGGCGTTGATCGAGAGGTCGGCAGAGATGTCGAGAGTGGTGCCGGGGACGTGGAGCGTGGTCTGGAAATGGTTGCCGATGAACTCCATCGCGCCCACCTCGGCCTCGAGCCGGTTGGCCGGATGGCGCTCGACCTCGCGCACCACCACGTCCTCGGGCCTGAGACACACGGTGATCGGTGCGCCGGCTGCGAGCCCGAGCGGCGGATCGAAGACGAGCTCCGCCCCCGCGACCGAAGCGCGGTCGGGACCGACCAGCCGGCCCGCGAAGAAGTTCATCTTGCCGATGAAGTCGGCGACGAAGACGGTGGCCGGGCGGCCGTAGACCTCGTCCGGCGTGCCCACCTGTTCGATGCGGCCGCGGTTCATGACCACGATCCGATCGGCCATGGTGAGCGCTTCTTCCTGATCGTGGGTCACCATGATCGTGGTGATCCCGAGCCGGCGCTGGAGATCGCGGATCTCGCCGCGCAGCCGAGCCCGTACCCTGGCATCCAGCGCCGAGAGCGGCTCGTCCAGGAGGAGGAGCCCCGGGCGGAGAGCGAGCGCGCGGGCGAGCGCTACCCGCTGCTGCTGGCCGCCCGAGAGCTGGGCCGGGTATTTGTCGGCCTGATCGGCGAGCCCCACGAGCTCGAGGAGCTCGCCCACCCGGGCGGCTGTCTCGGCCCGCGGCCGCCGAGCGGCGATCAGGCCGTAGGCGACGTTGGCGCGCACCGTGAGGTTGGGGAAGAGCGCGTAGGACTGGAAGACGATGCCGAAGTCGCGCTCGGCGACCGGAAGGCTCGAGACGTCGCGGCCGGCCTGCTCGATCGTCCCGAAGCTCTGCGGGTCGAGCCCGGCGATCGCCCGCAGGAGCGTGGTCTTGCCGCAGCCCGAGGGACCGAGGAAGGAGACGAGCTCGCCCGGATAGACGTCGAGATCGATGCCCTCGAGGGCGGTGAAGGCGCCGAAGCGCTTGGTGAGCCCGCGGATCCGCAAGTAGGGCTCGCCCTCGCGCGCAGCGGCGGCTCGGTCCACGGCGAGGCTCATGCGCTCCATTCGGTCGGACCGGGCCGCCCCCGCGAAGGCGCGGCCCGGTGAGCTCTTCTCAGCTGCGGGGCTCGCTCTTGCCGTCGTAACGCTTGCTCCACTCGGCCAGGATCCGCTCGCGGTTGGCGGCCGCCCAGGCGAAATCGTTCCGGATGAGCATCGATTCGACGTCGCCCTTGACGTGCTCGAGCCTGGAGGCGATTCCGGGCAGGGCCACGATCGCGAAGTTCTGGGCGTAGAGTCGGTTCGCCTCCTCGGAGACCGCCCAGTCGGCGAGCTTCTTGGCCGCCTCGAGCTTTTTCGTCGTCTTGAGGATACCGGTGGCTTCCATCTCCCAACCGAGGCCTTCCTGGGGCAGGACGATCTCGATCGGGGCGCCGTCCTTCTTGGTCTTGTTGGCGCGATATTCGAAGGACAGGCCGATCGTGTACTCGCCGGCGCCGGCTTGCCGGCAGGGCTTCGAGCCCGAGTGGGTGTAGGCGGCGATGTTCTGGTGCAGGGCGTCCATGAAGGCCCAACCCTTCTCCTCGCCCATCATCTGCAACCAGGCCGACACCATGAGGAAGCCGGTGCCGGAGGAGGCGGGGTTGGGCATCACGATCTGGCCCTTGTAGGCCGGATCGGTGAGATCGGCCCAGCGCGCGGGTGTCTTGAGCCCGCGCTTGCCGGCCTCGACCGTGTTGACGCAGAGGGCGGAGGCGTAGACGTCCATGCCGACCCATTTCGGCGGGTCGGCCGGATCGCGCAGCTTGGGGTTGACCTTCTCGAGGCCCTTGGGCGCGTAGGGCAGCAGGAGGCCCTCCTTGTCGAGCAGCATGAGCGAGGTGGCGGCCAGGCCCATGACCAGGTCGGCCTGGGGGTTGGCCTTCTCGGCCAGGAGCTTGGCCGTGACGATACCGGTCGAATCGCGGACCCAGCGGATCTTGACGTCGGGATGGGCCTTCTCGAAGGCGGTCTGGTAGGCCTTGAGCTGGTCGGCCTCGAGGGCGGTGTAGACGGTGAGCTCGGTCGCGGCGCGGGCGGCCGTCGCGGCGGCGAGCGCGAGCACGCCGGTCGCGAGCCCGACGAGGCTCCGGCGGGTCGAGGGCATGGCATCCTCCCGAGTGGGGCGCGTGGCAGCGCTCCTAGTGAGCCACCGTGACGGCGCGACGACAAGCCTGCGACAGGCCGCCGCGCGGAGCCGCGTGCGGCGGGCTCGGTTCCCCCTTGATCGGCCGGCGGGACACGGCTAGAAGGGCATTCCGCCGCTGCGGTGGCGGACAAGCCGGCAGAGCTGGATCCCGGGCTCCTCTCGGAGCGGGGTCGAGTTTTCGCCGGAGGCCCTTTGGACATCGTGGTATGTGGGTAGGGATGTGCGGGCGGCGGCCGTGGGAGCGGCCTGGCCGTCTGGGCATCCGGCCGAGCGGGTCGCACCGTTCTCGGGTCGGGTCGGCTTTCGGGTCGGTTCGGTTTCGGGGGTGGTGG
>DAIOUO010000436.1:0-2659 GCA_036759485.1 Geminicoccaceae bacterium
AGGAGGTGCAAGAGGTCCTGCAGCACCATGCGCGGGTCGGCACCCAGCGCGTGGAGCTCGCCCGAAAGGTCGAGCACCCGGCCGGGCTCGCGGCCCATGGCCGCCTCGAGCAGGTCGAGGAGCCGGCCGCGGTCGGCGAGGCCCAGCATGTCCTGGACGAGCGTCGCCACCACCCGGCCCTCGCCGATGGCGATCGCCTGGTCGAGCAGGGAGAGGGCGTCGCGGACCGAGCCCTCGGCGGCCGCCGCCAACAGATCGAGGGCCCGCGGCTCGGCCTCGACCGCCTCCTTGCGGCAGACCGCGGCCAGGTGCGCGGAGAGCGTCGCGGGGTCGACCCGGCGCAGCTCGAAGCGCTGGCAGCGCGAGAGCACGGTGACCGGCACCTTGCGGATCTCGGTCGTGGCGAACACGAACTTGGCGTGCGGCGGCGGCTCTTCGACGGTCTTGAGAAGGGCGTTCCACGCCTTCTCCGAGAGCATGTGGACCTCGTCCAGGATGTAGACCTTGAAGCGCGAAGAGGCGGGAGCGAGCTGGATTCCCTGGACGAGGTCGAGGACGTCGGCCTTCCCGGTCTGCGAGGCGGCGTCCATCTCGACGACGTCGAGCGAGCGGTCCTCGCCGATCGCCACACAGGAGGGGCAGATCCCGCAGGGCTCGGGCGTGGGTCCGCCCTTGCCGTCGGGGCCGGTGCAGTTGAGCCCCTTGGCCAGGATCCGCGCGGTCGTGGTCTTGCCCACGCCGCGGATCCCGCAGAGCAGGAAGGCGTGCGCGATCCGTCCGGTGCGAAAGGCGTTGGTGACCGTGCGCACGAGCGCCTCCTGGCCGATCAGCTCGGACAGGCGGCCCGGCCGGTAGGTCCGGGCGAGCACACGGTAGGCGCCTTGCACCCTGGGCTCGGTCATCCGCTGCGGGGTCGGGGCGGGAGGCGGACGCGCGCGGCCCCGAGGCCGCGGCGGAAGGCTGGCGGACGACCCGGCACGGAACTCGTTACGGCTGCTTCCTTCCGGACCTGACCGGGTTGGCGAGGGTGTCGTCCGCCGCCAGCCTTCCACGCGCTATATCGACCGCGCGCGGCGCTTGCGCAAGATGCCGCGGCGGACCAGAAGCCGGCCGGGTGCGGGTCGTGTTCCCGCCCCGGGAGGCCCACTTGCGCCCGATCGCCAATCCCCCGCCGCACGTCTACACCACCGTGGGCCTCGACCGCGCCGCCGCCCGAAGGCGCGATCCGGCCTGGCTCGCCGAGCGCCGTCGCGACCCTCTCTCGCGCGTCGTGGCGCTCGACGAGCTGCGGCTCCTCGTGATCGACCGCCCCGACGGTCCCGACCCGTTCCCGCTCGCGCCGGCACTCCTGGGCGGCGAGATCCCGGAGAGCGCGATCTTCCTGGGCCTGCTCGAAGACCGCGCGGTCTTCGCCCTCGACCTCGAGGGCGAGCGGCCGGGGATCGAGGGGCGGCTCGTCGAACTGCGCGCCCTCGCCCCGGTGCTCGGCGCCACCGAGGCCGGCCTTTTGGCCTATGCCCGAGCCCTCGCGCACTGGCACCAGACCCATCGTTTCTGCGGTCGGTGCGGTGCCCCCACCGAGCCGGTCGAGGCCGGCCACGTGCGGCGCTGCACCGCCTGCGGCGGCGACGCCTTCCCGCGCACCGACCCGGCGGTCATCGTCCTCGTGACCCGGGGCGAGCACTGCGTGCTCGGCCGAGCCCCCCGCTTCCCGCCCGGCATGTACTCGACCCTCGCGGGCTTCGTGGAGCCCGGTGAATCCCTCGAGGCCGCGGTCCGCCGCGAGGTCCGCGAGGAGGTCGGCCTCGAGGTCGCCGAGATCCGCTACCGCTCCTCGCAGCCCTGGCCCTTCCCGCAGAGCCTCATGCTCGGCTTTCGTGCGAGCTGCGCGGGTGGCGAGCTCGCGGTCGAACTCGAGGAGCTCGAGGACGCCCGCTGGTTCCACCGCGCCGAGCTCCTCGACGAGCAGCGGAGGCCCGTCCGCCTACCGAACCCGGACAGCATCGCCCGCTTCCTGATCGACGAGTGGCTGGCCGAGGGCTGAGCCCCACGGGCCCGGTGGCGGGTCAAAGGGGCGGGTCCTCGAGGCCGTGGGCACGGGCCGCGGCGAGCCGCGCGAAGCGCAGCAGGAGCGCCCTGCGGCGGGCGCCGGGCAGGGGACGGACCGGCCCTTCGCGCAGGATCGCCGCCTCGAAGCGATCGGCCACGATCAGCCCTTCCTCGGCCGGCAGGGCGGCGAGCGGGAAGTCGGGGGCGACCGCGAAGAAGAAGCGGTCGGCCCAGGGCAGGTAGTCCGGCCACTTCGCATCGGCCCGCAGATCGGCGAGCGAGCTCTTGATCTCGACCGCCCAGAAGGTCCCGTCGGCCGCCAGCGCCAAAAGATCGAGCCTGCGGCCCGAGGCGAGCGACACCTCGGCCAGAGGAGCGAGACCGAGCTCGGCCAGAAGGCGCATGGTGCCGCGGCGGACCTCGGCGGCGACCGCCTCGCGGCCGGTGGGGGGGCCAGCCGTCACAACACTTTCTTAACCGAGGCGTGCGAGGGTCGGCCAGGGGTGCGGGGTGTACCCCCGTGATGGCGTGCGAGCGCAACGGGCGTGCCATGAGCCAGAGCCTCAACCGCGAGGCGCCCGCCGGCGGGCGCCTCGCGGTTGAGGCTCTG
>DAIOUO010000437.1:0-2655 GCA_036759485.1 Geminicoccaceae bacterium
GCTCTGGATCGGCCTCTCGCTTTTGGGCGTGGCGCTGGTCGGCATGTGGCTCTTCACCACCCGGCCGGCGGGTGACGCCATGATCACCACGATCTGGACCGCCTCCTCCTCCTGGACGCTCACCGCGCTGCCGCTCTTCATCTGGATGGGCGAGATCCTCTTCCGCACCCGCCTCTCGGAAGACATGTTCAAAGGCCTCGCCCCCTGGGTCGCGGGGCTGCCCGGACGGCTCCTCCACACCAACATCGTGGGCTGCACGATCTTCGCCGCGGTCTCGGGCTCCTCCGCCGCCACCTGCGCCACGATCGGCAAGATGACGATCCCCGAACTGGCCCGCCGCGGCTACCCGGACGGCATCGCGATCGGCTCCTTGGCCGGGGCCGGGACGCTCGGCCTCATGATCCCGCCCTCCCTCACCATGATCGTTTACGGTGTGGCGGTGAACGAATCGATCGCCGCCCTCTTCATGGCCGGCGTCTTCCCCGGGCTCGTCCTGGCGCTGCTCTTCATGGGCTACGTCATGGGCTGGGCGATCCTCAACCGCGATCGGACCCCGCCCGAACCGATGCTGCCGCTCGCCGAGCGGATCCGCGCCTCGCGCTCGCTCCTGCCCGTGCTCGGCCTGATCCTGGCCGTGCTCGGCTCGATCTACACCGGGATCGCCACCGCCACCGAGGCCGCGGCCCTCGGCGTCGTGGGTGCGCTGGCGATCGCCTGGGCGCAGGGGGCCCTCGGCCTCGAGAGCTTCCTCGAAAGCCTGATGGGCGCGGTCCGCACCTCGGCGATGATCGCCTTCATCCTGATGGGAGCCTCCTTCCTCTCCCTCGCCATGGGCTTCACCGGCATCCCGCGGGCACTCGCCCAGTGGATCGCCGACCTCGAGCTCTCGCCGCTCACCCTGATCGCGGCGCTCACCGCCTTCTACATCGTGCTGGGCTGTTTCCTCGACGGGATCTCGGCGATCGTGCTGACCATGGCGGTGATCGAGCCGATGGTCCGCGCCGCCGGCATCGACCTGCTCTGGTTCGGCATCTTCATCGTCGTGGTGGTCGAGATGGCCCAGATCACGCCGCCCGTGGGGTTCAACCTGTTCGTGCTGCAGGGCATGACGGGCCGGCAGATCACCTGGATCGCCCGCCAGTCGGCCCCCTTCTTCGTCCTCATGGTCGTGATGGTCGGGCTGCTCGTCGCCTTCCCGGGCCTCGCCACCTGGCTGCCGGCGCAGATGCGGGGCGCCGGCTGAGCCCCGGCGCGCAATCGCCCGCTCGCCATCTGCGCGAGACCGTGCGGCTCGCGCTGCCGGTAATGGCGGCACGGATCGGCCAGCTCGCCCTCGTCACGGTCGACACCGTGATGACCGGGCGCTTCGCGGCCGGAGAGCTCGCGGCCTACGCGCTCGCGCAGGCCGTGTTCATGACCCTGATGTTGCTCGGCATGGGGCTCGTGACCGGCACCGTCGTGCTCGTCGCTCAGGCCGACGGCGCCGGCCGGTCCGCCGAATGCGGTACGATCTGGCGGACGGCGCTCGCGGATGCACTCGTTCTCGGCGCGCTGATCGCCCTCCTCCTGCTGCCGGGCCGGACGATCTTCCTCGCCCTCGGTCAGGACGCCACCCTCGCCGAGACGGGCGGGAGGACCCTGCGCATGCTGGCACTCGGTCTGCCGGGCCTCTTGGCGTTCCAGGTCACGAGCTTTCTGCTCGAAGGTATCCGCCGGCCGTATCTGGCCGTGGTCGTCATGCTCGCCGGCAACCTCGCCAATCTCGGCCTGAACGCGGTGCTGATCGAGGGCCGGCTGGGGCTGCCGGCGATGGGGGCCGCGGGTGCCGCCCTCGCCACCTCGCTCGTGCGGACCGGAATGGCGGTGGCGCTCGCCCTGCTGGCGCTGCGCTTGCCGGCGGCCCCGGCCTACGGCCTCGTGGGACCGCCCGTGCCGGTTCCGCGGCTGCGCCGGCGGCTGTTCGCGCTGGGTGTGCCGGTCGCCGCCTCCCAGGGCCTCGAGAGCACCGCTTTCAACCTCCTGATCGTCATGGCCGGCTGGCTCGGTGCGACGGCGCTCGCGGGCTTTCAGATCCTGCTGAACCTCACGGCCCTCGTCTACATGCTGACGATCGGGGTGGCGACGGCGACCGCGGTCCGGGTCGGGGCCGCGGTCGGACGGCGGGCGCTCCCCGAGGCGGCGGCCGCCGCCGGCACCGGGCTGCTGGCCGGTCTCCTCGCGACCGGGCTCCTCGCCCTCCTGCTCGTGCTGGCGCGCGGGCCCGTGCTCGGGGCCTACAGCGCCGATCCGGCCGTGCTCGCCCTCGCCCTACCGGTCGTGCTGCTCCTGCCGCCGGCGCTCCTCTTCGACTGCGCCCAGGGCGTGCTCGGCGGGGCGCTGCGCGGCGGCTCGGACGTACGCCTGCCGACCCTCCTCTACCTCGTGGCTTTCTGGGGGGTTCAGCTCCCCATCGCCTGGGCGTTCGCCTTTCCGGGTGGGCTCGGCGTGGCCGGGCTCGTGCTCGGGATCCTGGTCGGCTGCGCGGTCGCGACGCTGCTCCTGGGCGGGCGCCTCCTCCTGCTCCTGCGCAGCGGCCAGCTCGCTCCGGCCTGAGCTGCTCGCCGCCGTCGTCGCCTCCCGCTATAGCCTGCTCTCGTGAGCTCCGGCCCCTTCGAC
>DAIOUO010000438.1:0-2653 GCA_036759485.1 Geminicoccaceae bacterium
GGCCAGGAGGCCGAGCGCGACCGCGAGCTCGAGATAGTCCCGGTTGACCGGCTTCATGTAGCGCCGGCCGGGCGGGAAACGATGCTCGAAGAAGCAGCCGTTTTCGACATAGGCCTCGAGTTGGCGCGAGTTGGGCGGCCCCTTGCCGACCGCCGCTCCGTCCGGGCCGCGCCAGCCCGCGAGCGGGCCGATCCCGGGCGCGCGCTCGTGGTGGACCAGATAGTCGGCGTAACCGCCCGGGTAGCGGGGCGCGCCGTCCTCGCGGGTGAAGGCCGGCAGGCCGAGCCGGTGGCCGAGCTCGATCAGCACGTCCTGGAACGGCCGGACGTCGCGGTCGGGCGCCAGGACCGGCTGGCGGATCGAATCGCACAAGGCGTCGGCCCTGCCGATCGGCCGGTCGAGCAGCGAGAGCGCGTCCCACCGCTCCAGATAGGTCGTGTCCGGTAACACGAGGTCGGCATAGGCGACCGTCTCCGAGTAGAAAGCGTCGCTGTAGATGATCTTCGGGATTCGATAGCGGCCGGTCGCCGGATCTCGGTCGGTCAACATGGCGATCGTCTCGCTCGTCGCCATGGACGAGTTCCAAGCCATGTTGGCCATGTAGAGGAACAGTACCTCGATCGGGTAGGGATCGCCCCGCCAGGCATTGCCGACGACGCTGTGCATGAGGCCGTGCGCGGCGAGCGGCGCTTCCCAGGAAAAGGCCTTGTCGATCCGGCAAGGGCTGCCGTCGGCCTCCACCAGCAGATCCTCGGGGCCGGTCGGATAGCCGAGCGGCATGCCCGGCATCGGCCGACCGGCCGCCACCTGGCCGGGCTTGCCGCAGGGCTTGGGGCCGGGCGGGATCGGCCGCGGATAGGGCGCCTTGAACCGGAAGGCGCCGGGCCGGTCCACCGCACCCAGGAGAAGCTGGAGGAGATGGATCGCCCGGCAGGTCTGGAAGCCGTTGGCGTGCGCCGAGACGCCGCGCATGGCGTGGACCGCCACCGGACGGCCTTCGACGCCGTCGTGGCGGCGGCCGCGCCAGTCGGTCCAGGGCTCGGCCACGAAGGGTGGATCCTCGAAAGCGGCCCGCGCGAGCGCCGCGGCCAGTGCTCGAATGGTCGCCGCCGGAATGCCGGTCGTGCCGGCCGCCGCCTCGGGGCCGAAGGCGGGGTCGAGGTAACGCTCGGCCAGGATCTCGAAGACCGGCCGCGCCCGCCGCCCGTCCGGCAGGCGGACCGCACCGCGCAGGGCGGGGGCCGCCTCGGGCTCGTCGACCGGCCGCAGATCCCCGCACCGCCGGTCGCGGCAGAGCGGCTTTCCCGCCGGGTCGCGGGCGAACAACCCGTCCTCGGGCCCGCCCGGATCCTCGATCACGAGCCAGCCGGCATTCGTGCATTCGGCGAGGTAGGCTGCGTCGACCCGCCCGGAGCGCAAGAGTTCGTGAACGAGCGCGAGGACGAGGAGCCCGTCGGTGCCGGGGCGGATCGGCAGCCAATCGTCGGCGATCGCGGCGTAGCCCGTGCGCACGGGATTGACCGCGACGATCCGTCCACCCCGCGCCTTCATGGCGGCGAGGCCGAGCTTCAGAGGGTTGCTGTCGTGGTCCTCGGCCACGCCCAGCATCAGGAACAGCCGGGCGTGCTCGAGCTCGGGCTCGCCGAACTCCCAGAACGAGCCACCCAACGTGTACATGCCGGCGGCCGCCATGTTGACCGAGCAGAAGCCCCCGTGCGCGGCGAAGTTCGGGGTGCCGAACTGGGCCGCCCAGAAGCCGGTCAGGGCCTGGCTCTGGTCGCGGCCGGTGAAGAAGGCGAGCTTCCTGGGGTCGCTCGCCCGCACCTCGGCGAGCCAGCGGGTGGCGATGTCGAGCGCCTCCTCCCACGAGATCTCGACGAGCGCGTCGCGGCCGCGCTCGCCGACCCGCTTCAAGGGCGCCCGCAGCTTGGCCGGCGATTCCTGGTGCATGATCCCGGCCGAGCCCTTGGCGCAGACCACGCCCCGATTGACGGGGTGCGCCCGATTGCCGTCGATGAAGCGCGGGCGACCGTCCTCGAGACGGACCCGGATCCCGCAGCGGCAGGCGCACATGTAGCAGGTCGTGCAGACCGTCCGGGTCGCCCGCTCGGCCGTCGCACTCGCCTTCACCGCCGCCTCCCGCGCTTCCGGTCGCAGCCGGACCCGACGGCACGCTGGTTACGAGGGCGCACCGGCCCCGGCAAGCGGCCCTCGCCACGATGCGCCCAGCGCCAACGTTCGCGGCCCTCCGCCCGCACCCGTCACCTCAGAAGTCGATGGTGACGAGCACCGTGTCGCCGTAGCGGCCGACCGGTACCGATTGGCCGCCCGGGATCGTGCCGTAGACCACGAGGCTACCGCTGCCGCTCGAGGGAGTGAAGGTGAGCGCGTTCGAGCCGATACCCCACACCTTCGTCCGGGCACTGTCGCGGAAGAGCTGGTAGGCGAGCTTGTTTCCGGCGCTGTTCACGAGCGTGCGGGCGGCGGTGTTCTTGCTCGTCCCGCCGTCGAGCTGGACCCTGAGCTGGCCGGTGCCGCAGCCCTCGTAGGCGATGCTGACCTGGGCCTTGAGATCGGCGGTCTGACCGGCACCGTAGGTGCCGAAGCCCAGCGAGGCGGCTCCCACCTTGCAGGTGGCGATCACCTCGACCGT
>DAIOUO010000439.1:0-2645 GCA_036759485.1 Geminicoccaceae bacterium
CCGTGGCACCGGCCCCGCGCAGCCGCCGCAACGCCGCGCCGGCCGCCTCGGCGTGCCGGCCGAGGAGCGCCGTTTCCCCGATCGCGAACGCGAGACTCTCCGCTCCGAGGCCACGAGCCGCGAGCGCATCCAAGAGCCCCTTCTCCCAGCCCTCGGTGGCGAGGAGCGGAGGCGGTGCCCGCAGCAGGAGCCGGCCGAACGGCACGCCCTGGGCCCGCCAGACGGTCATCTGTTCGAGCGCCAGCGCGACGGTCCGGCGTGCCAGATCGAGGCCGAGCGCGGGATCCTCGGCCTGCCCGGCGAAGGCCTCCTCGTCGAGCGGACCGAGCCGGGGGTGGTTCCAGAGCAGGCGCGCCTGGAGCCCGACCGGTCGCTCGCAGCCGAGCTCGAGGCGCGGCTCGAAGCGCAACTCGAGCGCGTCGCCGGCGAGGGCGGCGCGCAGCTCGGCGACCAGGCGCCGGCTCTCCTCGATCTCGAGGTGCATGCTCCGGTCGAGGAAGACGAGGCTGCCGGGGCCGCGCGCCTTGGCCCGGTAGAGGGCGAGGTCGGCGTTCTTGAGGAGTGCGTCGGGGCGGTCGCCGTCGCGCGGGAAGAGGGTGGCGCCGAGGCTGGCGGCGGCCTGGAGAGAGCGTCCCCGATATTCGATCGGCTCGCGCAGGGCGCGCAGGATCCGCCGCCCCACTTTCTCGACCGCGGCCGGACCGTCGACCGGGTAGAGGACGAGGGCGAACTCGTCGCCCGCCAGCCGGGCCACCGTGTCGATCCGGCGCACCTCGGCCTGGAGCCGTCGGGCGATCTCGACCAGGAGCGCGTCGCCGGCATCGTGGCCGTGACTGTCGTTGATCAGCTTGAAGCCGTCGAGGTCGAGCAGGAGGAGGGCGCCGGAGCGGCCGTGGCGGCGGGCGCGGTGCAGGGCCTGCCCGAGCCGGTCGAAGAACAGGAGCCGGTTGGGCAGGCCGGTCAGCGGGTCGTGATGGGCGAGCCGGCGCAGCTCGGCTTCCAAGGCCTTGCGCTCGGTGACGTCGCGCCACACTCCGAGCAGCATGCGCCGCCCGTTGCGGATCACGAGCGAGCCCTTGGCCTCGATCTCGACGCGAGCGCCGTCGGGGCGGACGATCTCGAGCTCGAGGGGCGGCAGGACTTCGCCCCCCCGCAACGCGGTCACGTGGCGCGCCCGGACGGTGGCGTGGAGCTCCTCGGGCAGGAACTCGAAGATCGAGCGGCCGATCAGCTCGCCGGCATCGGCCAGCCCGAACAATCGTGCCGCGGGCTCGCTCGCGAAGACGAACCGGCCGTCCTCGACCAGGATGACCGGGTCGGGGTTGAGCTCGACCAGCGCGCGATAGAGCGCCTCCGCCTCGCGGCGCGCCCGTTCTGCCCGTTTGCGCTCGGAGATGTCGCGGATCGCGACCTGGATCGCCGGTTTCCCGTCGAACGGGATCGCCGCCCCGCTCGTCTCGACGTCGCGGATCTCGCCGTCGAGCCGCCGGATGCGTGCCTCGAGCGGCGGCACGGTACCGCCCTCGGAGAGGAGCTGCGCGATACGCCCCTCGATCGAAGGCATGTCGTCTTCGACGTAGAGGTCGCGGGGCCGCTTGCCGACGATCGCCGTGGTGTCCTCCGCGCCGAGAAACTCGAGGGCGCGGCGGTTGGCGAAGACGTAGCGGCCGTCCTGCAGGACGAGCAACGCGTCGGGGGAGAGCTCGACCAGCGTGCGGTAGCGCTCCTCCGCCTCGCGCCGCGCCTTCTCCGCCCGCTCGCGCTCGCTCACGTCGCGCTGGACCACGAGGACGCGCGGCTCGCCTTCTTCCTCGAACTGGATGGCGGCCACCTCGACGTGGCGCTCGGAACCGTCGGCTCGCAGGATGCGCAGGTGCGTGGGGGCGACGACGCCACCCTCCTCCAGCAGTCGGCGCGTCCGCTCGCGGGCGAGCCCACGATCCTCCGGCACCAGGAAGTCGAGGCTCTTGCGACCGATCAGATCCTCGACGCTCGCGACGCCGAAGATCGCGACGGCGGCACGGTTGGCGTACAGGATGCGGTGTTCGGCGTCTTTGACGAAGAGACCGTCCGGCGAGAGCTCGAAGAGCGTGCGGTAGCGCTTCTCCGCAGCCTGCAAGAGGGCCTCGAGCCGTTTGCGCTCGGAGACGTCGCGGATCACGACCTGGGCGGCGGGCCGCCCGTCCTCGACCACGGCCACGCCGCGGGTCTCGACGTCGATCCAGCGACCGTCGAGCCGGCGGATGCGGAACTCGAACGGCTCCAGCACGGTCCCGGGCTCGGCGAGCCGCCGGATCCGCTCGGCGATGACGGGCCGAACCGCGGGGTCGCACAGATCCACGGTCGAGACGCCGAGCACGTCCTCGAGCCGGCTGCCGCCCAGGATCTCGATCGCCTTGGCGTTGGCGAACAGGAGCCGCCCCTCGCGGTGGACGACGACCCCGTCGGGCGACTGCTCGACCAGCCGCCGATAGCGCTCCTCGGCCGCACGCCGGGCGGCCTCCACGCGCCTGAGCTCGGTCACGTCGCGGCCGGTGCCGCGATAGCCGCGGAACCGGCCCGCTGCGTCGAAGATCGGTTTGCCGGAGATCCGGAGCCAGTGATCGCCGGCCGGGCTGCGCCGGCAATATTCGATGTCGCGGAAC
>DAIOUO010000440.1:0-2602 GCA_036759485.1 Geminicoccaceae bacterium
GGCGCGGGCCATGGCGGCCGAGGCCTTGCCGGCGCCGACCACGACGGTGCGGCCGGCCGGCGGCGCGGGCAGATGGCGGGGCAGCACGCGAGCCGGATCGGCGGCCGCCACGGCGGCGTCGAACATCGCGCGCAACAACGAGACGGCCCGACCCTCCGGCAACGGTTCCTCTCCTCACCGGCGCCTCCATGGTCCCACGCCCCGGCGCCCGGCGCAACCGCAGCGCCGGCGCGGCGGGTTCGACCGCGACCGGGGCTCGCGCGCCGATCGGCGACCCGGGCGGCGGCGGAGTCCGATACCGAAGCGGCTCAAGCGGCGACGGGAGGCCGGGACTCCGGGGCCGATCCGGGCTCGAGGTCGAGGATCTCCTCGAACTCGGTGATGCGGTCGATCTCCGGGCCCATCGCGATGTTGGTCACCCGCTCGACGACGAATTCGAGGACCACCGGCACCCGGTGCTCGGTCATGAGCCGCTCGGCCTCGGCGAAAGCCTCCTTGAACTGGTTGGGCGAGGTCACCCGGATGCCTTTGCAACCCAGGGCCTCGGCCGCCGCCACGTGGTCGACGCCGTAGCTCGCGACCGGATCGCTGCCGAGTTTCTCGGCGTTGACGTTTTCGAAGGCGAGGCTCACCTCGTAGTCCATCTCGAAGGCGCGCTGGGCCTGGCGGATGAGGCCCAGGTAGGAATTGTTGATGACGACCTGGAGGATGGGCAATTTGTACTGGGCACCCACTGCGAGTTCTTCGATCAGAAACTGGAAGTCGTAATCGCCGGCGAGGCCCACGATCTCGGCATCGGGCAGGGCCGCGCGCACACCGAGGGCCGCCGGCAAGGTCCAACCCAAGGGCCCGGCCTGGCCGCAATTGATCCAGCGCCGGGGCCCGTGGACCTCCAGGAACTGGGCGCCCGCGATCTGCGAGAGGCCGATCGTCGTGACGTAGATCACGTCGCGGCCGAGCGCCTCCTTCATCTCCTGGTAGACTCGCTGCGGCTTCAAGGGCACCTGGTCGAAATGGCTCTTGCGCCGCATGCGCCGCTTGCGACCGAGGCACTCGGCGGCCCAGGCGCCGCGGTCGGGGAGGGCGCCCGCCGCCCGCATCTCCTCGGCCACGGTGCAGAAGAGCTCGAGCGCCGCCTTCGCGTCGGAGACGATGCCGTAATCGGGCTCGAAGACCCGGCCGATCTGGGTCGGCTCGATGTCGACGTGCACGAAGCGGCGACCCCGGGTGTAGACCTCGATCGAGCCCGTGTGCCGATTGGCCCAGCGATTGCCGATGCCGAGCACGAAGTCGGAGCGCAGGAAGGTAGCGTTGCCGTAGCGGTGGCTCGTCTGCAGCCCCACCATGCCGGCCATGAGCGGGTGGTCGTCGGGGATCGCCCCCCAGCCCATGAGCGTCGGGATCACCGGCACGCCCGTGAGCTCGGCGAAGCGGACCAGGAGATCGCAGGCATCGGCATTGACGATGCCGCCGCCCGCCACGATCAGCGGCCGTTCGGCGGCGTTCAGCATCGCCATCGCCTTCTCGATCTGGCGACGGGTCGCCCGCGGCTTGTAGACCGGGAGGGGCTCGTAGGTCTCCTCGTCGAAGGTGATCTCGGCGGTCTGTACGTCGACCGGCAGGTCGATCAGCACCGGCCCCGGGCGGCCCGAACGCATCACGTGGAAGGCCTGCTGGAACACCCGTGGCACGAGGGCGGGTTCGCGCACCGTGACCGCCCACTTGGTGACGGGCCGGGCGATCGCCTCGATGTCGACCGCCTGGAAATCCTCCTTGTGCAGCCGGGCGCGCGGCGCCTGGCCCGTGATGCAGAGGATCGGGACCGAATCGGCCTGGGCGGTGTAGAGGCCGGTGATCATGTCGGTGCCGGCCGGCCCCGACGTGCCGATGCACACGCCGATATTGCCGGCCACCGCGCGGCTGTAGCCGTCGGCCATGTGCGAAGCGGCTTCGACGTGGCGGGCGAGGACGTGGCGGATCGAGCCGCGCCGACGCA
This sequence comes from Geminicoccaceae bacterium, assembly GCA_036759485.1. Taxonomy (GTDB): domain Bacteria; phylum Pseudomonadota; class Alphaproteobacteria; order Geminicoccales; family Geminicoccaceae; genus JANXAZ01. The sequence goes on from DAIOUO010000440.1 coordinate 1,997, forward strand.
GCGCGGCGTAGACCGGATTGATCGCCGCCCCGGGCACGCCGAAGGCGACCTTCACCCCTTCCTTCTCGAGAACCCGGACCGCCGCTTCGGCCGCCGTCATCCTCGCCATGACCCCTCTCCCCGCTGCCCGATCGAGGAGATGTCGGGCGCCGGGCGGTCCTTCAACGGCTACGGAAGAGTTTTCCGCGGTTCGGGAAAAGAGCGCCAATAGATTGAAAAGAAAAGACTATCCGGTTTGCGGATCGGTAGATCCGGGCTCTTCGCCGCCGACCGCGCGGGTGAGTTCGCGGGCCGTGCGACGGACCGCCGCGGCGAGCTCTACCAGCCGTGTATCGGGGATCCGGACACTCGGCCCCGAGACCGAGACGGCGCCGAGCGGCCCGCCGTGCTCGTCGCGGATCGCCGCCGCCACACAGCGCAGGCCGATCGCGTGCTCCTCGTCGTCGAGCGCCCAGCCGCGGCCACGGATCTCGGCGAGCGCGGCCTCGAGCCGGCGCGGAGTGTCGATCGTCCGTTCGGTGAGCCGCGGCAGACCGTGGCGGCGCAGGACGGCGTGCACCTCCTCGGGCTCGAGGCCGGCCAGGATCGCCTTGCCGACCCCCGAAC
>DAIOUO010000441.1:0-2581 GCA_036759485.1 Geminicoccaceae bacterium
CCCCCCCCGCCCCCCCCCCCCCCCCCCCCCCCCCCCCCCCCCCCCCCGAGCCCGCGACCTTGGCACCCAGCGCCTCGGCGCGAGCCTTGGCCTCTGCCCGCGTCATGTGGGTGAGCGAGCCCGTGAAGACCACCGTCTTGCCGGCCAGTGCCGAGGCCGCCGCGCGCGGCGGCTCGACCGGCAGCACCTCGAGCTCGGCGGCGAGCCGGTCCGTGGCCTCGCGGTTGTGCGGCTCGGCGAAGAACTCGGCGAGCGAATCCACCACGACCGGGCCGATCCCGTCGATCGCGAGGAGATCCTCGCGCGCCGCCGTGTCCCCGGCGGCCAGGCGATCCATGGCGGCACGGAAATGTGGCCAATCGCGGTAATGGCGCGCCAGCAACCGGGCCGTGACTTCGCCCACGAAGCGGATACCGAGACCGTTGAGGACGCGGTCGAGCGGCAGCCGCCGGCGGCCCTCGATCGCCCGCACGAGATTCTCGATCTTCTTGCGCCCCCAGCCCTCGAGCGCCGCGAGCCGGGCGAGCCGCTGCGGGTCCTTGGGCAGCGTGAAGAGATCGGCCGGCTCGCGGATCAGCCCGGCCTCGAGGAGCTGCGGGATCTGTTTGCGGCCGAGGCCCTCGATGTCGAAGGCGGCGCGGCTCACCAGGTGCTCGAGCCGGGCCTCGACTTGAGCGGGACAGACGAACCCGCCGGTGCAGCGCCAGACCGCCTCCCCCGGCGGACGGACCGCGGCGGCACCGCATACCGGGCAGCGGTCGGGGAAGTGGAACGGTACACTGTCCGGCGCGCGCCGTTCGGGAACGATCGAGACCACCTGTGGGATGACATCGCCCGCGCGCTCGACGATCACCGTATCGCCGACCCGGATGTCACGCTCGCGGATATAGTCCTCGTTGTGCAGAGTGGCGCGGCTCACGACGACCCCGCCCACGGTCACGGGCTCGAGATCGGCAACGGGCGTCATCGCGCCGGTGCGCCCGACCTGCACGGTGATCGCGCGGATCCGGGTGGTCGCCCGTTGGGCCGGGAACTTGTGGGCGATCGCCCAGCGCGGCGCGCGGCCGACGAAGCCGAGCCGCTCCTGGAGGTCGATCCGGTCGACCTTGTCGACCACGCCGTCGACGTCGAAGGCGAGCTCGAACCGGCGCGCCTCCAGACCGTGCTGATAGGCGACCAGCTCCGCGACGTCGCGGCAACGGGCGATCAGCGGATTGGCCCGGAAGCCGAGCCGCTCGAGACCGCGCAGAAAGTCGAAATAGGAGCCGCGGACCGGTGGCTCCGCCTCCCCCCAACCGTGCGGCAGGAAGCGCAGCCGGCGGCGCGCGGTGATCCGGCTGTCGAGCTGGCGCAAGGAGCCCGCGGCGGCGTTGCGCGGGTTCGCGAACAGCGGCTCGCCGGCCTCGGCGCGGCGGGCGTTCAGAGCCTCGAAATCGGCCCGCTCCATGTACACTTCGCCGCGAACCTCGAGGACGGCCGGTGGATCGTCCACCAGAAGGCGCTGCGGCACGTCGCGGATCGTGCGGACATTGGCGGTCACGTCCTCGCCCTCGAAGCCGTCGCCCCGGGTCGCACCGCGCACCAGGATCCCGCGCTCGTAGCGCAGTGCGCAGGAGAGCCCGTCGATCTTGGGCTCGGCCACGAAGTCGAGGGGCTCGTCCGGCCCCATGCCGAGGAACCGGCGGATGCGCGCGACGAACTCGGCGACCTCGCCGTCGCTGTAAGCGTTGTCGAGGGTGAGCATCGGCACGCCGTGGCGGACCTTGCCGAAGGCCTCGACCGGCGGCGCGCCGATCCGGAAGGACGGGCTGTCCGGTCGCACGAGGTCCGGGAAGCGGGCCTCGATCGCGCTGTTGCGGGCGCGCAGCGCATCGTATTCGGCATCCGAGATCTCGGGTGCGGCCTCGCGATAGTAGAGCCGGTCGTGCCGCTCGATCTCGGCCGCGAGCCAAGCGAGCTCGGCCGCCGCCTGCTCCCGTGTCAGCTGCTCGACCGGCAGCTCGAAGGTCGCCGGTCGACGCATCAGGCCCGACCCGCGAGCTCGAGCAGGCTCTGGGCCGCGGCCCGGGCCGCCTCGGTCACCTCGGACCCGGCCAGCATCCGGGCGATTTCCTGGCGGCGGCCGGCGGGCCCGAGCGGCTCCACCTCGACACGTGCCCCACCGGCCTCGACGCGCTTGCGGACCAGCAGATGACGGTCGGCCCGAGCCGCGACCTGCGGCGCGTGCGTCACGACCAGCACCTGGCGGTCGCGGCCGAGACGGGCGAGCCGCTCGCCCACCGCGTCCGCGGTGGCCCCGCCGATGCCGGCGTCGATCTCGTCGAAGACGAGCGTGGGCGTGGGGTCGAGGCGGGCGAGCACGACCTCGAGCGCCAGCATGATCCGGGAAAGCTCGCCCCCCGAGGCGATCCGGGCGAGGGGCCCCGGCGGCTGGCCCGGATTGGTCGCCACACGGAAGCTCACCCGCTCGGCGCCCTCGGGTCCCCAATCGGCCTCGGGCAGGGTCTCCAGGGCGACCTCGAGGCGGGCCTCGTCGAGTTCGACCTGGGCCCGCTCCAGTGCCGCGAGGGCCGGGGCGAGC
>DAIOUO010000442.1:0-2577 GCA_036759485.1 Geminicoccaceae bacterium
CGAGCAGCGCCCGCGCCGCCGGATCGGTGAAGCCGGCGGCGAGCCGGTCGCCGTGCGCGGCGAGGCGACGGGCCAGCGCTCCGGGCTCGCGCGGCAGGTTGGCCCGCGCCAGAGGCTCGCCCACCATCCGCTCGAAGAGGTAGCTCACCACGTCGAGCCCGATCGGGTAGGTCACGCCGAAGGCGATGTGGCAGCAGGGCCCCTCGTCGGCGAGCGCGTAGTGGTACTGGCCGCGCGGCAGGTAGAGGAGATCGCCGGGCTTCAGCCGCACCTCCTTCCAGAGGGCACCCTTGGCCTTCTCGTGGTGCTCCATCGGCAGCGACTTGAACATCGGATGGGCGATCGGGTCCTCCGCACGGCCCTCGAAGACCATCCAGGTCTTCTCGCCCATGCAGTGCACGGCGAACACGTCGTGGGTGTCGAAATGCACCGCGAAGCCCTGCCGGCGCTTGCTCGAGAGGTAGAGATTGGCCTGGACCTTACCGCCGAGCGCCTCCTCCATCGCCCGGCAGAAGGCCCGCAGCTCCGGGGTGAGCTGGTCGATGTCGTTGGCGACGAGGGTGGCGCCGCGGCGCAGGAGCGCCTTGACCTTGCCCGGGTCGGGCCGCAGCACGGTGCCGCCGTCGCGGCCCGGGGCGGGTGCGCAATAGGCCGCGGCCGGGACCGGCTCCTTGTCCAGCACGAGCGGCAGCGAGCCGGCGGCCCAGATCGAGCTCGCGCCCAACAGGCGGTTGAGCACCTCCCAGTTCATGACCGCCGCCCATTTCTCCGGCGGGCCCTCGAGGTGGAGGGGTGCTCTGCCCAGATGCTCCTCCAGGAAGCGCCTGGCGCCGATCGGCGCCATGATCTCGTCGAACGTCATGCCTTGACACCCCGGCTCTCGGGCGCAGGCTCGCGGGCCCGGCGGCGGAGGATACATGGGCGACCCCGAGCGACAAGCCGACGTCTCGGCACAGGTGGCGCAGGCGCTCGCCGAGGTGCGGGCGCGCATCGCGGCGGCCGCTCGTTCGGCCGGCCGCGACCCGGCCGGGATCACCCTCGTGGCGGTGAGCAAAGGGCAACCGCTGCCGCGCATCGAGGCGGCCCTCGAGGCCGGCCAGCGGTTGTTCGGCGAGAACTACGTGCAGGAGGCGCAGGCGCGATGGCCAGTGCTGCGCGAGCGCTTCCCGGACGTCGAGCTGCACCTGGTCGGTGCTCTCCAGAGCAACAAGGCGCGCGAGGCGGTCCGCCTGTTCGACACGATCCAGACCCTCGACCGACCGCGGCTCGCCGAGGTGCTGGCCAAGGAGCTCGCCCGGCCCGGGGCGCGGACCCGCCGGCTCCTGGTCGAGGTCAACACGGGCGAGGAGCCGCAGAAGGCCGGGGTGGCCCCGGACGCCCTCGAAGGCTTCCTGCGGCTCTGCCGGGAGGAGCTGCGGCTGCCGGTCACCGGCCTCATGGCGATCCCGCCGGCCGAGGAGGATCCCGCCTTCCACGCGGCCCTGCTCGCGCGCCTCGCGGCCCGCCACGGCCTGCCCGAGGTGAGCATCGGCATGAGCGCGGATTTCGAGACGGCGATCGCCTTCGGCGCGACGATCGTTCGCGTCGGCACGGCGATCTTCGGTGAGCGGGTCCCTCGCCACCCGGCGCCGGCCGGAGACCCTCCGGGCGCTCAGGGCTCCACGTCCACGAGATCGTAGAGCCGTGCCGCGTCGACCGCGCCGCCGCGGCGCAGCCCGAGCTCCTTGACCCGCACCACCCGGATCCGCTCCCGCTCGGTCAGCACGAGCACGTCGCCCGGGCGGACGAGCTGGTGGGTCTTGGCCACCGGCTGACCGTTGAGCCGCACCCGCCGCTCCGCCACGAGTCCGGCCGCGGCCTCGCGACGGCGCACGAAGCGGGCGTGCCAGAGCCACTTGTCGAGGCGGAGCCCGTCCGAGCCGCTCACGCTCGCACCTCGAGCGCGGCGAGTGCGGCGAAGGGCGAGTCGGGCCGCGGCCGGGTGGTCCTGCCGCGACCGGCCGGACGCCGGGCGGCCGGCGCGCGGGCCCAGAGGACGAGCCCCTCGCGCTCGAGCGGGGCGAAGCCGAGCGCCGGCAGCGCGGCTTCGAGCTCGGCCCGCGACAGGCCGGCCGTGGCCGCCAGATCGGTCGGGAGCGGAAAGGCGCCGCTCGCCCTGGCCCGGGCGCGGAGCGCGGCGGCGAGCCGCTCGAAGAGGTCCTGGCGGAGGGCGAGGCCGGGCAGGGGGGCGAAGCCCAGCGCGGCGGTCACCTCGGGATCGGCCGGCAGGGTCGGACCGCGAAGCGCCGGGGCGCCCGGCGGCGGCGGCCGCAGGCCGGGGGCGCGGCCGAGGGCGAGGAGGCGGGCGCGGGCCTCGATCGGCCCCGCCTTGAGGAGCTGCGGCAGGTAGAGCCAGGTCCGGCCGAACCGCACACCGAGCCGGCCGAGTGCCGCACGGTCGGTCTCGGCGAGGCTCTCGTAGTTCAGGCACAGCGCCACGAGGTCGAACCGGCCCGCACGGTGGGCGAGCACGTGGGCCTCCCGGACCACCGCGAGGGCGTCCGGATGCCCGCCCAGGGCGAGCAACGAGGCACGGCT
>DAIOUO010000443.1:0-2520 GCA_036759485.1 Geminicoccaceae bacterium
CCGCGGCACTCGTGAAATGGACCGCGACGTGTTCGCAGGCCCGGCCGAAAGCGCCGAACATAGGCCGCACGTGCACGGGTTGCGGGGTGGGGATCGAGGCGTTGGGATCACCCATCGGGGCCGCCACGATCACCCCCGCCTTGATCACCATCTCGGGCTTCACGCCGAAGAAGGCGGGCTTCCAGAGCACGAGATCGGCGAGTTTGCCGACCTCGACCGAGCCCACGATATGCGCCACCCCCTGCGCGATCGCCGGATTGATCGTGTACTTGGCGACGTAGCGCCGGCAGCGGAGATTGTCGTTGTCGCCCGTCTCTTCCGGCAGCCGGCCGCGCTGGACCTTCATCTTGTGCGCGGTCTGCCAGGTCCGGCAGATCACCTCGCCGACTCGGCCCATCGCCTGACTGTCCGAGGACATCATCGAGATCGCCCCGAGATCGTGCAGGATGTCCTCCGCGGCGATCGTCTCCTTGCGGATCCGGCTCTCGGCGAAGGCCACGTCCTCCGGGATCGAGGGGTCGAGGTGATGGCAGACCATGAGCATGTCGAGATGCTCGTCGACCGTGTTCACCGTGTAGGGCCGGGTCGGGTTGGTCGAGGACGGCAGGACGTTGCCGAGCCCGCAGACCTTGATGATGTCCGGAGCGTGGCCGCCGCCCGCGCCCTCGGTATGGAAGGCGTGGATCGTGCGGCCCTTGAAGGCTTCGATCGTACTGTCGACGAAACCCGATTCGTTGAGCGTGTCGGTGTGAATCGCGACCTGCACGTCGAACCGCTCGGCCACCTCGAGGCAGCAATCGATCGCCGCCGGCGTGGTGCCCCAGTCCTCGTGCAACTTGAGGCCGCAGGCCCCACCCTCGATCTGCTCGGCGAGGCCGCGCTCGAGGCTGGCGTTGCCCTTGCCGAGAAGGCCGAAGTTCAAGGGAAAGGCCTCGAGCGCCTGCAGCATCCGGCCGATGTGCCAGGGCCCGGGCGTGCAGGTCGTGGCGGTCGTGCCCGCCGCCGGACCGGTGCCGCCGCCGAAGAGCGTGGTGAGCCCGGAGAAGAGCGCCTCCTCGCAGATCTGCGGGCAGACGAAGTGGATGTGGGCGTCGATCCCTCCCGCCGTGAGGATCCGCCCCTCGCCTGCGATGGCCTCGGTGCCGGGCCCGATCACGATGTCGACTCCGCTCTGGGTGTCCGGGTTGCCGGCCTTGCCGATACCGACGATCCGCCCGTCCCGGATCCCGACGTCGGCCTTCACGATCCCCCAATGGTCGAGGATCACGACGTTGGTGATCACGGTGTCGACCGCACCCTCGGCGCGCGAGCGCTGGCTCTGCCCCATGCCGTCGCGGATCACCTTGCCGCCGCCGAACTTCACCTCCTCGCCCGGCACGGTGTGGTCGCGCTCGACCTCGATCCAGAGCTCGGTGTCGGCGAGCCGGATCTTGTCGCCGACCGTGGGCCCGTACATGTCGGCGTAAGCCGCGCGGGCGATCCGGTAGGGCATCGGCTCAGGTCTCCCGGTCCAACGGGCCCATGACCGCGGCGCGGAAGCCGAACACCCGGCGCCCGCCGCCATAGGGCACGAGCGTCACCTCGCGGCTCTGCCCGGGCTCGAAGCGCACGGCGGTGCCGGCCGGGATGTCCAGCCGCATGCCGCGTGCCCGCTCCCGATCGAAGCGGAGCGCCGGGTTGGTCTCGGCGAAATGGTAGTGCGAACCGACCTGGATCGGCCGGTCGCCCGTGTTCGCGACGAGGAGCGTCACGGTCGGCCGGCCGGCGTTCAGCTCGAGCTCGCCCTCGGCGGTGCGGATCTCGCCCGCGATCACGGCGGCCTCAGCGGATCGGCCGATGGACGGTCACGAGCTTGGTGCCGTCCGGGAACGTCGCCTCGACCTGGACCTCGGGAATCATCTCGGCCACGCCCTCCATCACCTGCTCGCGGGTCAGGACCTCGGCACCGCGCTGCATGAGCTCGGCCACCGACCGGCCGTCTCGGGCACCTTCGAGCACCGTGTCGGTGACGAGCGCCACGGCCTCGGGGTAGTTGAGCTTGACGCCCCGCTCGAGCCGCCGCCGCGCGACCATGGCGGCGAGCGAGATCAGGAGCTTGTCCTTCTCGCGTGGACTCAGCTGCATGCCTCCTCCGGACCCCCGCCCGGCCGCGATCCGCCGGTGCGCACGGACCGCCGGCCTCGCCCTCGCTCGTCGAGCAAGATGCGAGCAAGATGGATGCCGGCCGCCGTGGTCGAGCCCGTCGCGGCGGCGGGTCGGCCGATCTGCCCATGGATCGGGCAGGACCTGCCCGCGAATCGAGCAGGGTGCTCCGCGCGAGCCCGAGCCGCGCATCCTCCGCCGCGCACGCCACCCCTGGCTCGCGAGGCGGAAAAGCCCGCCGTGTGCGGCTCAGCAGCGCCAGACGCGCGGCAGCTCGGCCGGGCCGCCGAGCGCGCCCGTGAGCAGGGCCACGGCCGGGGCGAGTGCTCGCCGCAGTTCGAACCCGTCCCGAGCGAGCAGCCGGGCCAGGAGGCAGGG
>DAIOUO010000444.1:0-2520 GCA_036759485.1 Geminicoccaceae bacterium
GCTCTGGCGCGGCGATCCGGCGGGCGAGGAGCGGCCGCGCGACGTGATCGCACCGGTCCATCCCGCGCTCGCCGCCGCGGCGGTGGCGGTCGCCCCCTTCACCCTGCCGCGCACCGGGCCGCGCGTGCACCAGGTGTGGACCCGCCACCCCGTGCTCGCCGAGCCGGTCCAGCTGCCGGTGCGCGCGCTCGAGGCACGCGCCCTGCCGGTGCTCGAGCGGCTCGCGGGCCCGCTCGGCTGGTCGGAACCGGCCGCGGAGCTGCCGCCGGCCGCCCGCCTCGCCGCCCGGGTCGAGGCGTTCCTCGCGAGCGATCCCTCGCGCTGGCGCGCGTTCGTGCCCGATGCGCACGAGCGGGCGCTGCTCGAGGCGGTGCGCCGCAGCCGGCTCGGCCCCGAGGAGGTCTGGCTCGACCTCTACGGCCCGCCCGGGACGATCGCCCATCGCTCGCTCGCCGATCTCCTGCTCGGCACGGCCGAAGGGCAGCGGCCCTACGCCCCCGGCACCGTGGTGTTCGTGGGCCCGTTCGATACCCGCGCGACGCTCGCCGCCGACAGCTTCCCGACCGTCTATTCCGACCCGCGCGGGATCGACACGGCGGGCGTCGAGCTCGCCGCCCCGGCCTACGCCAATCTGCGCGACGGCCGGCTCCTCGTGGTGCCGAGCGAGGCCGCCCGCGCCCTCCTGGTGTTCGCTTTCGGCACCCTCGCCACCCTCCTCGTGCTGCGCGGAACGGTCCTGCGCGGTCTGCTCACCGCCCTGGTGCTGGCCGGCGCCCACGCCGCTTCGGCCGCCGCCGCCTTCGCGCTGCACCGCCTCTGGCTGCCGCTCGTCCTGCCGCTCGCCCTGCTCCTCCCCCTCGCCCTCCTGCTCGGCCAACTCGCCCGCTATCTGGGCCTCGCCCGCTGGCTCGGGATCTACACGCCACGCCCGGTCTCGGCCGAGCTCCTGCGCGGCGGCACCGGGCCGGCGGCCGGCGGCACCTCGCCCGTGAGCGTGATGTTCACCGACATCGTGGGCTCGACCGCGCTCGCCGAAAACTGCCCGCCCGCGACCTTCAAGGCCCGGCTCGACGCCCACTTCACCCTCGTGACCCGAGCGGTCGAGGCGACCGGCGGCGAGGTCGTCGAATTCCTGGGCGACGGCCTCATGGCCTATTGGGGCGGTCCGCGCGGCCCCATCGACCACGCCGCCCGCGCCTGCCGGGCCGCACTCCTGATCGCGGCCGCCCTCGAGCGCGACAATCGCGAGCGCGAGCGCACCGGCGAGCCGCCGATCCGGCTGCGGATCGGCATCAACAGCGGCGACGCCACGGTCGGCAATCTCGGAGCACCCGAGCGCGGCATCTTCACGGTGATCGGCGATGCCGCCAATGCCGCGCAGCGGATCGAGCAGCTCGCCCGCTCCCTCTGCACCGACCGGCCGACCGCCGCGGTCCTGGTCGGCGAGGCGACCCGGGCGGCGGCCGGCGACGGCTTCGTCTTCGAAAAGGTCGGCGCGTTCCAGCTGCGCGGCCGGGCCCGGCACGAGACGGTGTTCCGGCTGATCGCGCCCGGCACGGTGGCCGAGGCCCGGGCGACCCCGCTCGCCGGTCCGAGCTGAGCGATGCGGTCGGCACGCGCGCCGGCGAGGCGTCTGCCCCGCCGGTGCGGCCGCCCGAGCGGAGCAGCTTCGTGGGCGGCCGGCTCTCCTCCGTGACACGCTTCCGCTCCGCGACATCGTCTGGCACCGTGCAGACCGCTCGAAGCGGTCGGACGCGCGCGGCCGTGGACAAAAGCGCCGTTCGGTGACACGGTCCCGTCGCCGCGTCGATCGGCGGTCGGGGGGAGGAGGCGGTGTCCAGGCGGCCGACAGGGCTCGGGCTGCTCGCCGTATTGGCGGCGGTCCTGTCAGCGGCTGCGGCTCGGGGGGAGGAGTGCCCGAGCGGGCGGCCCCGGGTCGGCACGGTGATCGCGGTCGAGGGCGAGGCCCGAGCGGGTGGTCGGCCGATCGATCCGACGGGTGGCCCGCTCTGCGCCGGCGAGACGGTGACGGTGGGGCTCGAGGGCCGGGCGGCGCTGCGGCTCGACGGGGCCGGCACGGTGCTGCGGCTCGACGGCGGCACCCGGCTCGTGCCGGAAGTGGCGGGCGAGCCCGGCAGCGGCCGGGTCCGACTGCTCGAAGGTCTGCTCTACTTCCTCTCCCAGGTCCGCCGCTCGCTCACCGTCGAGACCCCCTATGTGACCGCCGGCATCGAGGGCACCGAGGTCCTGGTCGAGGTCCGGCCCGGCACGAGCGAGCTTCTCGTCCTCGACGGTCGGGTTCGCCTCTCGGGCCCGGCGGCACCGGCCGATGCGGCTCCCCTCCTGGCGGGCGAGGGCGCGAAGGTCGTGGCCGAGGGTCGGCTCGAGCGGACCGGAGCACCGGCCGCTCCGGGCGAGGCTCTGCGTGCACGGGCCCGCGATCGGCTGGGCTGGACGCTGTGGTACCCGCCCGAGCGGCCTCGGCGAAGAGGGCGCACAGCGCGTCGAGGTCGTGGTGCG
>DAIOUO010000445.1:0-2507 GCA_036759485.1 Geminicoccaceae bacterium
CCCTCGCCCTCCTCCGGGCTCGGCGGCGAGGCCGGAGCCGACCCGAGAGGCGCCGGCAACGCCGAGGCCTCGCCCGTCGCGGGTGGCACGAAGCGACCCGGGGCCTCTTCGAGCCCGCTGCCATTCGCCCCGGTCGCGCGGGTGGTCGCGAGCTCGTCGAGCTGCCAGGCGGTCCTGAGGCCGTGCGCGCGCCAACGTCGATAGGCCTCGGGCTTGAGCTGGACCAGGAGCAAGGCCTGGCCGATCCAATCGACCACCTGCGGCAGGCTGAACGGTGTGCGCAGCGTCAGATGGAGCGGGTTGGCGGCCACCAGGCCCTGGGCGTCGAAGATCCCGGCTTCGGCGAGCCGCACGCGCGTGTAGGCGTCGATCCCCTCGATCGCCTCGAGCTCGAGCTCGTCGGACCGCCGATCGGAGCCGGCGCCGAACAGCCGTCGAGTCTGCCCGGCCATCCAGCGCAGCGCCACCTCCGGGACGACGCCGGCGGCGAAGGCCACGATCACGACCGTCACCTCGTCCCAGCTCTGCCGGTCGAGCCCGTCGACGGGCAGCAAGCCCTTGGTGTGGTAGACGAAGAGCGCCACGATCGCCGCGCCCAACAGGCGCAGCGCGATCGTCTGGTAGGCATGGCCGGTGACGTCCCTGAGCGCCATCCGCCGCGAGAGGTAGGTGATCGACCACAGCAGGGCGCCGAGGAAGGCGAAGGCCAGGCAAACGAGAGCCCCGGCCTGATGGTCGAGGAGCCGTTGCCGGACGACCGGCTCCAGCTGCTCGAAGGGCGTGGCGAGCACGCCGTCTCGGGCGACCAGCGGCCCGCCGAGGAGGAGGCTCGGGCGGCTCGCGAGCTCGAGCCGGTCCGCGCCGAAGGCCAGAAGGCCGAGCGTCACGGTCAACAGCGCCGCCAGAAGGAAGGAAGGCAGCGACACGTTCTTGAGAAAGGCGGGCTCTTCGATGCCCTGCTCGTACTCCTCGAGCGTGCTGTCCGGGCGCAATCGCTGGCCGGCGACCGTGAGGAACGGCCGTAGCGCGAGTGTGCCGCCGAGCCGGTAGGCGAAGGCCGCTCTGCGGAGCTCCTCGATGTCGGAGTTGCTGCCGAGGCGCCGGAACCAGCGCCCGACCACGAGCAGCGCGAGCAAGATCACGGCGAGGAGCGTGACGGCACCCCAGGGGGCGACCGCCGGATCGAGCAGAGAAGCCGGCACGCTCCGGCCCCGATACCAGAGGAAGAACAACGAGACCGGCGCGCCGAGCAGCAGGATCGCCGACACGATCGCGCCGACCTCCATGCGTCGGCCGAGCCGCTCGCGCCCCGGGCCGGGACCGCGGAACCAAGTCCCCAGCATCGTTCGCCCCCCTCGAGGCGTGCTCGCGCGTCGCGAGCACAGTACGCGCCAGTCTACGCCTCGGGCGTTTCCCTGCCCAGTGGGCGGGGTCTCTTGCGAGCCGGCCGATCCTTTCCGGCCGCGGGACCTCCGAGCGCCTGGCGCCGACCCCGCCCGGCCAGTAGGGTGCGCGCGAATCCGGCCGCTCGGAACGACCTTCGATGCCCGTCGCCGTCAACCCGCTCAAGCTCAATCCGCTGCAGCTCAAGACGCTCGCGATCCTCCAGGCCCTCGCCAAGGAGCCCGCCTTCGCCGACCCTCCCGACAGCGAGGGCACGGTGCGCATCCGGGCCCTGCCGCACGCCCATGGCGATCACTTCCACATCGGCGCCGTGGTCGTGCTGGCCAAGGACGCGACCGGGCTCGCCAACCACAACGTCTACAACGTGCTCGCGAGGAAGGGCCTGATCCTCGCGGGACCCGCCGGCGAGCCCGTGCTCACCCCAGCGGGCCTCTCCTACGAGACGGGGATCGCCCGCGAGATCCTGCATCGTAGCGGCCATTGAGCGCGGGACGGCGCGCCGCACCGGTCTTGGAGCCGCCACCCCGACCTGCTACGCACACCCATGGTGGAACCGGCGGTACGGCGGAAGCGTGACGGCGGAGATCGAGAACCGGACCTTCGACGAGATCGCGGTCGGCGACAGCGCGAGCCTCGAGAAGGTGATCACGCGCGAGGACATCGAGCTCTACGCCGCGGTCTCGGGTGACGCCAACCCGACCCACCTCGACGAGGAGTTCGCGGCCCGGAGCCCCTTCAAGGGCGTGGTCGCGCACGGCATGCTGACCGCCGGGCTGATCTCGAACCTGCTCGGCAACAAGCTGCCCGGAGCGGGGACGATCTATCTGGGCCAGGATCTCCGCTTCCACCGCCCGGTCCGAGCGGGCGACGTCGTCACGGTTACGGTGACCGCCAAGGAGAAACGGCCCGAGAAGGGCATCGTGGTCTTCGATTGCCGCTGCACCAACCAGCGCGGCGAGGTGGTGCTCACCGGTACGGCCGAGGTCATCGCGCCCAGGGAGAAGGTTCGTACCGCGGCTCCAACTCTGCCCGAGGTCGCCGTCCGCCGCCACCACAAGTACGAGCGGCTGATCGAGCGGACCGAGGGCATCCCGCCCATCCCC
>DAIOUO010000446.1:0-2495 GCA_036759485.1 Geminicoccaceae bacterium
GGCCGGGACGGGTCTGCCGGGGGCGGCCGCGGAGCGGGCGCTCGACCGCTTCGCCCACGATCTCACCGCCCAGGCGCGCGAGGGGAGGATCGATCCGGTGCTGGGGCGCGACCGCGAGATCCGCGAGGTCGTCGACATCCTCGTGCGCCGGCGGCAGAACAATCCGATGATCGTGGGCGAGGCAGGGGTCGGCAAGACGGCGCTGGTCGAGGGCCTCGCGCTCAAGATCGCGGCCGGCGAGGTGCCGGAGCCGCTGCGCAAGGTGCGCCTTCTGGCGCTCGATCTCCCGGCGCTCCAGGCCGGGGCGTCGGTCCGAGGCGAGTTCGAGCAGCGGCTCAAGCAGGTGATCGAGGAGGTCCAACGCTCGGCCGAGCCCGTCGTGCTCTTCATCGACGAGGCCCATACGCTGATCGGCGCGGGTGGTGCGGCCGGGACCGGCGATGCCGCCAACCTCCTCAAGCCGGCGCTCGCCCGCGGGACGCTTCGGACGATCGCCGCCACCACCTGGGGCGAGTACAAGAAGCACATCGAGAAGGACCCCGCGCTCACCCGTCGCTTCCAGACCGTGCTGGTCGACGAGCCGGACGAGGAGCGGGCGGTGCGGATGCTGCGCGGCGTGGCCCGCACCCTCGAGAAGCACCACGGCGTCGAGCTCCTCGACGAGGCGATCACGGCCGCGGTCGGCCTCTCGCGCCGCTACATTCAAGGCCGCCAGCTGCCCGACAAGGCGGTGAGCGTGCTGGATACCGCCTGCGCCCGGGTGGCGATCAGCCGGGCCGGGACACCCGGGCCGATCGAGGATGCGCGCCGCGCGATCGCGGATTTGGAGGCCGAGCTCGCTTCCCTCGAGCGGGAGGCGCGGATCGGCATCGAGGCGCCCGAGCGACGGGCCGCGCTCGAGACGGCGCTCGCCCGCGAGAAGGCCGAGCTCGACCGGCTCGAGGCGCGGCTCGCCGAGGAGCGGGCCACGGTCGAGGAGCTCTCGGTCCTGCGCCGATCACTGCGCGAGGGCGCGGTCCCGGAGGACGGGCTCGCCCGGTTGCGGGCGGCCGAGCGCAAGCTCGCGGATCTCCAGGGCGAGCGACCCCTGATCTTGCCGGCGGTCGACGGCCAGGCGGTGGCGAGCGTGGTCGAGAGCTGGACCGGTATCCCGGTGGGCCGGATGCTGGTGGCCGAGATCGACGCGGTGCTCGGCCTCGAGGCGGCGTTGCGCCGACGGGTGATCGGCCAGGACCACGCCCTCGAGGCGATCGCCCGGCGGATCCAGACGGCGCGCGCCGGGCTCGAGCATCCGGGCAAGCCCAAAGGCGTGTTCCTGCTCGTGGGACCCTCGGGCGTCGGCAAGACCGAGACGGCGCTCGCGCTGGCCGAGGAGCTGTTCGGCGGCGAGGAGCACGTCGTCGCCGTCAACATGAGCGAGTTCCAGGAGGCGCACACGGTCAGCACGCTCAAGGGCTCGCCGCCGGGCTATGTCGGCTACGGCGAGGGCGGCAGGCTCACCGAGGCGGTCCGCCGCAAGCCCTACAGCGTGGTGCTGCTCGACGAGATCGAGAAGGCGCACAAGGACGTCCACGAGCTGTTCTTCCAGGTGTTCGACAAGGGGGTGATGGAGGACGGCGAGGGCCGGCGGATCGACTTCAAGAACACGATCGTGCTCATGACCTCGAACGTCGGCTCGGAGGTGGTCACGAAGCTCTGCGCCGACCCCGAGCTCCGCCCCGCCCCGGAGGGGCTCGCCGAGGCGTTGCGCCGGCCGCTCCTGCAGGTCTTCCCGCCGGCCTTCCTGGGCCGGCTCACGGTGATCCCCTACTATCCGCTCTCGGCCGAGGTTCTGGCGCGGATCGTCGAACTGCAGCTCGGCCGGATCGGGCGGCGGCTCCAGGAAGGGCACGGCGTGCCCTTCGCCTGGGACCCCGCGGTGGTCGATCTCGTTCTCGCCCGCTGCACCGAGCCCGAGAGCGGCGGGCGGATGGTCGACGCGATCCTCACCGGCACGCTCTTGCCGCAGATCGGCCGCGAACTCCTTTCCCGGCTGCGCGAGGGGCGGCCGCTGCGCTCGGTACGGGTCGGCGTCGCCGACGGTGCCTTCGTCTGCGACTTCGATCGGGTGTAGCGGGCAGCGGGGAGAGCCGGTGACGGAGGCGAGGGCCCTGGTGATCGAGCACGAGGCGACCGGCGAGCGGCGTCGGCTGCTGGGCGGGCGGCTCCTGATCGGCCGCGGCCAGGGCTGCGACTGGATCCTCCCGGAGACCGGCCCGGCCTCTCTCTCGCGCCGCCACTGCCTGATCGAGAGCACGGGCGAGGGGTTCACCGTGCGCGACCTCGGCTCGACCAACGGCACCCGCCGGAACGGTGTGCCGGTGCCGAGCGACGCGGCGGTGCCACTCGCCGACGGCGACACGCTCGAGCTCGGCCGGCAGAGGCTGCGCCTCGTCCTCGAGGGGGCGGGCGCCGCACGGCCGGGTCCGGCGATCGCGGCGGCTCCCTCGCTGGAT
>DAIOUO010000447.1:0-2479 GCA_036759485.1 Geminicoccaceae bacterium
ACCTGGGGTGTTTCGGTGATCCGCACGGTGAGGTTCCCCTGGGCGACCGCGACCCGGCTGATGCGAACCTTGTCGCCGATGACGATGATGCCGGAGCCCTCGTCGATGACGATCCGGGCGGGATGGTCGGGCTCGACCGGGAGCTGCTCGATCTCGCTCAGGAGCGCAGCGGTACGGCCCCGCCACGCCGGTGGGATCGGCAGCCGAACGGTGGTCGGGTCGAGTGCGCGGGCCGGGGCACCCTCGAGCCGGCTGTTGATCGCCGCGGCGACCCGCTGGGCGGTCGTGAAGTCGGGGTTGCGCAGCGCCAGGCGCAGCTCGGGCAAGGAGTCGAGGGCGAAGGGGACCTCGCGCTCGACCAGGGCGCCGGCCGGCAGGCGGGCGGCGGTCGGCACGCCGCGGGTGACCGACTGGGCCTCGCCCTTGGCCTCGAAGCCGCCGATCGCCAGAGCACCCTGGGCCACGGCGTACACTTCGCCGTCGGCGCCCAGGAGCGGGGTGGCGAGCAGCGTGCCGCCGAGCAGCGACTTGGCATCGCCCATGGCGCTCACCGAGGCGTCGATGCGGCTGCCCTGCCGGGCGAAGGGTGGCAGGGTGGCGGTGACCATGACCGCGGCGACGTTCTTGGTGTTGAGGTTGACGCCGCGGGTCGAGACACCCAGCCGCTCGAGCATCGCCACGAGACTCTCCTGGGTGAAGACCGCGTTGCGCAGGGAATCGCCGGTGCCGTTGAGGCCGACCACCAGGCCGTAGCCGATCAGCACGTTCGGCCGCACGCCCTCGAAGTCGGCGATGTCTTTGATGCGGGAGGCGGCGATCGCCGGTTCCGCCGGGGCGGCCGCGAGCCAGGCCAGAAGCACGGCCAGGAGCGCGATCGGCCGCCCGCCGCCCCTCACCCGTCGCCGGCTCTTCCTCGACCTCGCGTCCACGGAGCTTCTCCCCTCGCCTCGATCGGCACGGTCGCCTCGCCGGCGATCTGCGCCGGCGGCGTCACCCGGTCCCTGCGCAAGCCGCGTGCCAACCGCGGCGGAACGGCCTCGAGGCCGGTGGGCGGCGCATCGGCCACGGGGCGCGCCCGGCAATTCCTGCCCACTCCGGGCACCCTCTGCCGAGCGGCGCCGGCCGTTAACCCGGTCTTAACCAGAAGGCCCCAGAGTGGGGCGGGGCCGGAGCCCCGCGGAGGACGTGACCATGCTCATCGCCAGGGTCGCCGAAGGTCCGAGGACCGAGCGGGCGCGGTCGGCCGGGTCGCCGGCCGCGGGTCGCGGCTGGGTCGATCCGCTGTCGACCTCGACCGCAGATGCACGGCCGACACCCGCTCCGGTGGCGGGCGGCGCGATCGCGGCCCTCGCCGGGGTGGACGCGCTGCTCGTGCTGCAGCGGGTCGAGGAGCCGGCGGACCGCCGCCAGCGGGCGGCGCGTCGGGGTGCCCGGCTGCTCGACGGGCTCGAGAGGCTGCGTCGCGGCCTGCTCGACGGCACGCTACCGGAAGCGACGCTGCGCGAGCTGCGGGTGGGCCTGGCCGAGCTCGAGGCCGTGCCCGACCAGCCGCGGCTGCAGTCGGTCCTGACCGAAATCGCGGTGCGGGTGGAGGTCGAGCTCGCCAAGCTCGAGCGGGCCGCGGCGACCGCCGAGCGCTCGCCCCGCGGCCCCCCGGCCGGGCCGGGGGAGGTCAGCGCCGGCTGAGGGGGTGCGCGCCTGCGCTCGACCGGTGCGCGGGCGCGGTCGGCTCCTCCGCTTCCCGGGCGGCGGCCTCGATCGCCCGCAGCGCCTCGGCGAGCAGGCGGTCGAACTCCTCCCGGTCGTAGATCGCGTCGTGGCCCACACCCGGGACCGTCGCGACCAGGAGCGGGCGGCGCAGCACTTCGACCAGTGCGGTGCTGCGGGCCCGTGGCACGACCCGGTCGTGCTCGGCCAGGATCACCGCCACCGGCAGATCGAGGCCGCGGAGGCTCTCGGCGGTGCGGAAAGGATGGCGCAGGAGGGACCGCACCGGCACCCAGAAATAGCGCTCGGCGGCGATCGCCTCGATCGAGTCGAACGGGGTCACGAGCACGAGCCCGTCGAGCGGCCGGTGCGCGGCCAGGTGCGCGGCGACCGCCGAGCCGAGGCTGAGGCCGATCGCCACCACGCGGCCCGGGGCGAGCCTCGCGACCGCCCAGTCGTGGATCGAGAGCGCGTCGGCGTAGAGCGCCGCCTCGCCGGGCCGCCCTTCGCTCGGCGGATAGCCGCGATAGTGGAACACGACGAGATCGTGATCCTCCACCCGGCGGGCGAGGAAGACCAGGAGATCGTCGGCGTTCCAGGCGTTGCCGCCGAAGGCGAGGAGCAGGCCGCGCGAGCGCCGCCGCGCCCGGAGCACGGCGCCGACGAGCCGGTCGCCCTCGGCCGAGCGGAGCGTGACGCGCTCGGCTGCCTCGGGGAGCGCGAAGGTCGGCGCCGAGGCGGCACCGCGCGGGAACAAGAGGCTCTCCTGGAG
>DAIOUO010000448.1:0-2447 GCA_036759485.1 Geminicoccaceae bacterium
GGCTCAGGAGCCGGTCGGCGCCATGAGGTGGATTCCTTCCGCGAGGAGCGAGACGGTCGCGCCGACGCCGGGGGCGATACCGTTGCGGCGGGCGACGTGGAGCGGGACGGAGAAGCGAATCGGCAGCTCGGGCGCGTGCTCCGGGCGCAAAGACAGCCGGGCGGTCTGGCCGAGCGGCAGCATCTGCTCGATCCGGCCGGGGATCGGGTTCTCGTGCTCGCCGCGCGAGGGCCGGTCGCGGCGATGGAGGATCACGAAGCCGTCCGGCACGACCCAGGGAACGCGCGTGCCGGGCGGTGCGGGTAGCGAGCCGCGGACCTCGAGCAGCCGGCCGCGCCAGTCGAGGAGCCCGAGCCCGCGCTCGCGGTCGACCCGGGCGATCCTGCCCTCGAACAGGTTGCCGACATCGACCAGGCGCGCGACCTGGGGCGAAACCGGCTTCGTCGTGACCTCGTGCGGAGTGCCCGTCTGCAGCGTCTCGCCGCGATGGAGCACGGTCAGACGGTCGGCCAACATCATCGCTTCGTCGAGGTCGTGGGTGACGAGCACGACCGGCATCGAAAGCACGCGGCGGAGTTCGGCGATCTCGAGGTAGAGGCGCTGGCGGGTGGCCCGGTCGACCGCCGAGAAGGGCTCGTCCAGGAGCAGCACGGCGGGCTCGCGGGCGAGCGCGCGAGCGACCGCGACGCGTTGCTGCTGGCCGCCCGAGAGCTCGCCGGGCCTGCGCTGCTCGAGACCGTCGAGGTGGACGAGGCGGAGGAGCTCGCGCGCCCGCTGGGCTCGTTCGGCGCGCGGACGGTGCCCGAGCGCGGCTGCGACGTTGTCGAGCGCGCTCAGATGCGGGAAGAGTGCGTAGGACTGGAAGACGAGGCCCACCCGCCGGCGGTGGGTCGGCACGTCGATGCCGCGGGCGCGGTCGAGCCACACCGTGCCGTCGACCACGACGCGCCCCGCGTTCGGTCGGTAGAGCCCGGCGATCGTGCGCAGGATCGTGGTCTTCCCGCTGCCGGAAGGGCCCACGAGCGCGAGGAGCTCGCCGGGCGCGCAGGAAAGCCGTGCGGCGAGCGGGATCGGTGCGTCCTGGTGGAGCTCGAGCTCGAGCACGGCCCCTCAGCCGAGGCGGCGGCCGACCCGCCGCGAGGCGAGGAAGGTCGTGGCGATCGTGGCGAGCGAAAAGACCAGAAGGACGAGCGCCATCTGGCCGGCGCCGGCGTCGTCGAAGGCCTGGACCCGATCGTAGATCGCGATCGCCACGGTCCTGGTCTCGCCCGGGATCGCCCCGCCCACCATGAGGACGATACCGAACTCGCCGAGCGTGTGGGCGAAGGAGAGCACGAGCGCGGTGAGGATGCCCGGCCAGGCGAGCGGCAGCTCGACCCGCAGCACCGCCCGCCAGGGTGGCATGCCGCAACAGGCCGCGGCGGCCCGCAGATCCGCCGGGATCGCCTCGAAGGCCCGCTGCATGGGCTGCACGGCGAAGGGCAGATTGGCGATCACCGAAGCGAGCACGAGCCCCTCGAAGGTGAAGACGAGTTGACGGCCGAAAAGCGAATGCCACAATCGGCCGATCGGCGATGCCATGCCGAAGGCGACCAGGAGATAATAGCCGAAGACGGTCGGCGGCAGGACGAGCGGCAGGGCCACCAGGGCCTCGAGGACTTCCTTGCCACGGAACGCCCGATAGGCGAGGAGGCGGCCGAGGACGACGCCGACCGGCAAGAGCAGGGCGACGGTGATCGCCGCGAGCTCGAGGGAGAGGCCGATCGCTACCCAGTCCACGGCCCTCACCCGCTGGCCGGTACCGCGCGTGCCGCTCAGTCGGTGGCCGCTTCGCCCGGCAAAACGAAACCGTAGCGGCGAAAGATCGGGCGCGCCGGTTCTTGTTGCAGATAGGCGTAGAAGCGCTCGGCCACCGGCGTCGCCTTCTTGGTGAGCACCATGCGTTGACGCAAGGGCGCGTGCCACTCGGCCGGGATCAGGGCGTGCGCGCCGAGCGCCTTCAACTTGGGCGACAGCGCGAGCGAATAGGCGATGATGCCGCCCTGGGCGTTGCCGGAGGTGGCGAACTGGGCCGCCTGGCTCACGTTCTCGCCGAACACCAGGAAGGGCCTGATCTCCTCCCAGATGCCCTTGTGGCGCAGGACCTCTTCCGCCCGTTTGCCGTAGGGGGCGTGTTCGGGATTGGCGATCGCGAAGCGCTTCACCCGGCCGTATCGGACCGCGCGGACGAGATCCTCGAGGCTGCCGTCGGCGGAAAGCGGCGACCCGGTCGGCACCTTCAACACGACCCGGCCGATCGCGTAGAGTGCCCCCTCGTTCTTGGTGAAGCCGTCGCGCGCGAGCTCGAGGACATAGTCCTCGTCGGCCGAGAGATAGAGCTCGAAGGGAGCACCCTGGCGGATCTGGCGGGCGAAATTGCCCGAGGAGCCGAAGACGAGCGTCACCGC
>DAIOUO010000449.1:0-2445 GCA_036759485.1 Geminicoccaceae bacterium
GTGTTGGCGAGGAGGATGTGGGCCTCCCCGGTCGTCCGATCGTACCAGCCGAACATGTTGCGGAAGTCGGCGCTCTCCGATTCGAAGCGGATCTCGAGCTTGACGTCGAGGGTCGAGGCGAAGCCGCGCTCGTCCTGGTCGCCGAAGATCAGGTCGTCGCCGGCACCACCGTTGATCTTGTCGTTGCCGAAGCCGCCGACGATCGTGTCCTTGGACGCGAAGGCGACGTTCGAGAGGTAGGTGTCGTTACCGTTGCCGAGATCGATCCGGATCTCGGTGTCGCGGCCGTTGTAGGCGGGGATCGCCTTCTTTCCCGACCCGAGCCAGCCGGAGCCAACCTCGACCCAGTCGTCGAACCCGGTGAGCTCGGCGGTGAGCAAATTCGGGCTCGTCACCTTGTTGTTGAGGAGGTCGAGGTGCAGCCGCAGCGGACCGTCCATGTCGGTCGCGTCGATGCTGCCGCGGACGAAGTTGGTGATCCGCACCGTGACCTCGTCGATCGACGGGCCGTCGAGGATGCCGTCGCCGAGATCGATGCGCACGTCGGCGAAGTTCTTGACGTTGATCCGCGAGACTTCGGACATGAGGGCGTCGTCGGCGGCGAGCGCGAAGGCGCCCACCTTGCCGAAGCCCTTGTCGCTCACGCAGACGTCGAGGGTCTTATTGCCCGACAGGCCCTTCAAAGAGGCCTTCACCTTCGGCACGTCGTCGCCGCTGAAGGGGCGCACGCTCCAGGCGAAGTTCGTCGTGCCGAACTCGCGCGTCCAGGCCTGCGTGCTGGGCGGCTCGTTCGGATCGAGCAGACGGTCGAAGCTGCGCGCGAACGTGATCCTGCTCACGGTCTCTCTTCCCGGCTCTGCCGTGCGGAGGGCGGGCCGCGACGGCGTTGCGTGTCGCCGCCGGTATCTCCGGAGGACCGGGAGATCGCTTGGTTAACAGGGAGTTAACGGCATCGTCGTACGACGCCGCGTTAACCAGTCGTCAACCCTGGCGGGTGTCTCGCGCGCTCGTCGGCGCCGACGCGAAGGCCTCGCGTGCCTGCCGCTCCCGCACCTGTCGGCAGAGCGCCGCCAGCCGTCGGTCCGGCACGCCCAGCTCCTCGAGATGCGCCACCGTGTTGAAGAGATAGTCGCAGCAGGCCCCGACCGGGCCCCGGGCAGTGGCGAGCGCTTCGACGATCCGCTCCTCCGCGAGGCGGCCGGCGTAGCGCGGATGGGCGCGGTTGATGGTGAAGGCGATGGCTCGCACGGTCTCCCCCGCGCCGTGTGCGGTGACCCAGGTCGGCCGATAGGCGGCGGTCACCATCTCGCGGCGCCAGACGATGTCGAGCTCGCTCTCGACCTCGGCCTCGGCGATCCGGAAGGCCACCCCGCGGCAGGAGCCGCCGGGCTCGAGCCCGAGCATGAGGCCCGGCCGCTCCGGGCTGCCGCGACCGATGCTCGTCCAGAGGCAGAAGCGGCGGTGCCAGCCGGGCACGGTGACCACCCGTCGCTCGACGAAGTGGAAGCAGGGATTCCAGATCAAGGAGCCGTAACCGAACACCCACACATCGGCACCGGGCGGCCGCCGGGCCAGGCAGGCGGCTCGCGAGGCGGCGAGCTCGGCCTCGTCGAGCACGCCCGGCACCCCGTGCGCCCGGACGAGCTCCTGGATCCAACCGGAGCGGATACGCTCGCGGGTCAGCACGACCCCTCTCTCCTCGCGCCGCAGGCGCAGATGCGCCGCCGCCGCGGGTCCGACAAGGGGTCAGGCCCGCGGCGCCCCGTCCGCATCCGAGGGTGCCGTCCGCCGACGCGAGGGCCGTGGCGGCGACGCCGCTGCCGGCCGCAGGAACAGAAAGCGGGTGCGGCCGTAGCGGCGCTCCTGCTCGACAGCGAGGCCCTCGGGCGGCTCGAAGGGTTCGCTCGAAGCCAGCTCGACCACGACCCGACCCTCGCGGGCGATCCACCCACCCGTGAGCAGCGCCTCGAGCGCCGGTCGGGCGAGCCCGGTACGCCAAGGCGGGTCGAGGAAGACGATGTCGAAGGGCTCGCGTGCCGGGCCGAGCCGGCTCGCATCGGCCACGAGCAGGCGAACCCGGCCGGCCTCGCCCAGCTGTTCGATGTTCTTGCGGATGGCGGCGACCGCGGCCGGATCGTTCTCGACCAGAAGCACCGCTTGCGCGCCGCGCGAGGCGGCCTCGAGGCCGACCGCGCCGGTACCCGCGAACAGATCGAGGAAGCGACAGCCGGCGAGCGGTGGTGTGCCGTGCTCGAGGATGCCCAGAAGGGCTTCGCGCGCCCGATCCGAGGTCGGCCGGGTAGCGAGTCCGGGCGGGGCCTGCAGCCGTCGCCCGCGGTGGCGGCCG
The DNA here is from genome assembly GCA_036759485.1 of Geminicoccaceae bacterium. GTDB lineage: Bacteria > Pseudomonadota > Alphaproteobacteria > Geminicoccales > Geminicoccaceae > JANXAZ01. Next base: position 2,348 of record DAIOUO010000449.1, read on the forward strand.
GCGATGATCCTCAACGGCCGGCCTCCGCCCCACCGGCCGCCGCGGCCGCCCGCCGCCGCGGTACCGGGGCGAGTGCCGCACCCAGCTGCTCCTTGAGC
>DAIOUO010000450.1:0-2440 GCA_036759485.1 Geminicoccaceae bacterium
GGTCGGCCTACGGCAGCTCCTTCCTCGTGGGCCCGGTCGAGACCGACGGCCGGCCGATCGTCGACATCGCGGCCATGGCCTTCGATCCCGCGAGCAAGACTTTCGCCTTCGACTTCGTGCGCGGCGGCCGCGGCACCCTGCGCCTTTCCCACCTCGACCAGGAACGGATCGAGCTCGAGGTGGTACTCGACGCACCGGTCGGCGACGGCCGACCGTTCGCCGCGCTGCGCTCCATGTACGTGACCGAGCACAATGCCGACGTCGCCCGGCTCGCTTGGCGGAGCGGCCCCGAGCGGTTCGAGGAGGCGCCGTTGCCGGCCTTCCGCGAGGCCCGTGCCTTCGAGCTCTGGGCCGGCCGGCTCCTGCCCTCGCGGCACAATACGAGCGCACCCGACCACGTCTTCCGCGGTTTCGCTCCCTGAGCACAGGACCCCCGACCACGGGGCCCGGCAGCATCCGCCGCACGAGGAAACGGGCCGGACCCACAGGATCCGGCCCGTTCCGTTCGGGGAGGGAGGACCGAGGGGGGAACGAGACGTCGAGAAGAGGTCAGTGGACGTCGGCCCAGATCCGCCGCTTGTAGGCGTAGAGCAGACCCGTGAGCACGATCAGGAAGAGCATCGCCTTGATGCCGGTGCGCTTCCTGTCCTCGAGCCGCGGCTCGGCTAGCCAGGCCAGGAACTGGGTGACGTCACGCGCCTGCTGGGCGACCGTGGCCTTGGTCCCGTCGGCGTAGGTGACGCCGTCGGGCTGCAGGATCGGCGGCATCGCGATGAAATGCCCGGGGAAATATTTGTTGTAGTGCATGCCGTCCGGTACCGTGACACCGGCCGGCGGCACCTCGTAACCGATCAGGAGACTGTAGATGTAATTCTCGCCGCCGGCCCGAGCCTTGACGATCAGCGACAGGTCCGGTGGGTAGGCGCCGTTGTTGGCGGCGCGCGCCGCCTGCTCGTTGGGGTAGGGCAGGGGCTTGCGGTCGGAGGGACGGGCCGGCCGCTCGAACATCTCGCCCTGATCGTTGGGCCCGTCGACGACCGTGTACTCGGCGGCGATCGCCTTGACCTCGTCCTCGGTGTAGCCGAGGGCGGTCAGGTTGCGGAAGGCGAGGTACTTCGTGCCGTGGCAGGCCGAGCAGACCTCCTTGTAGACCTGGAAGCCGCGCTGCAGCGCCGCCCGGTCGAACGTGCCGAAGATGCCCTGATGCGGCCAGCTCTCGCGGACCGGCGGCTCGATCTCGACCGCGGCACGGGCGGCGAGGGGGGCTGCCGCGAGGGCGAGGCTCAACACGAGGGGGCGGAGGCGGAAGGCGGGCATGCGGGTCACTCCGCGGGAGCGGTGGCCGTGCCACGGCCGAGCACCGGTGTGCTCAGGCTCTCCGGCACCGGCAGGGGCCGCTCGAGCTTGCCGAGGATCGGCAGGACGATCAGGAAGTGGGCGAAGTACCAGAGCGTGGCGAGCAGACCGATGGTCGGCAGCCAGCCCTCCGGCGGCTGCGAGCCGACATAGCCCAGGATGAAGCAGTCGATCACGAGCAGCCAGAAGAAGATCCGGTAGATCGGTCGGTAGCGGGCGCTCCGGACCCGCGAGGTGTCGAGCCAGGGCAGGACGAAGAGGACGCCGATCGAGGCGAACATGGCGATCACGCCGCCGAGCTTCGCCGGGATGATCCAGAGGATGTCGAAGGTGATGGCGCGGAGGATGGCGTAGAAGGGCAGGAAGTACCACTCCGGCACGATGTGCGGCGGCGTGACGAGCGGATTGGCCGGGATGTAGTTGTCCGGATGCCCCAGCACGTTCGGCGCGAAGAAGACGAAGGCGGCGAACACGATCAGGAATACGGCGAGGCCGAACATGTCCTTGACCGTGTAGTAGGGATGGAAGGGGATCTTGTCCTTCTTGGTGAGGTCGATGCCGACCGGATTGTTCGAGCCGTGGGTGTGCAGTGCCACGAGGTGGAGGAAGACCACTCCCACGATCACGAACGGCAGGAGATAGTGAAGCGAGAAGAAGCGGTTGAGGGTCGGGTTGTCGACCGTGAAACCGCCCCAGAGCCAGGTGACGATCGATTCACCGACGAGCGGGACCGCCGAGAAGAGGTTGGTGATGACCGTGGCACCCCAGAAGCTCATCTGGCCCCAGGGCAGGACGTAGCCCATGAAGGCGGTCGCCATCATGAGCAGCAGGATGACGACGCCCAGCATCCACAAGAGTTCGCGCGGCGCCTTGTAGGAGCCGTAATAGAGCCCGCGGAAGATGTGGATGTAGACCACGACGAAGAACATCGAGGCGCCGTTGGCGTGGGCGTAGCGCAGGAACCAGCCCCAGTTCACGTCGCGCATGATGTGCTCGACGCTGTCGAAGGCGTGCGCGACGTGCGGCGTGTAGTGCATCGCGAGGACGATGCCGGTGACGATCTGCAGCACCAGACCAGTCTCTT
>DAIOUO010000451.1:0-2426 GCA_036759485.1 Geminicoccaceae bacterium
CCGTTAGGCCCACCACGGGCGCCCGGCAAGCCGGCGCCACCAGCGGGAGCCGTCCCCTGCGCCCTCTGCCCCCCGCGAGGGAACCAGGCCCCTCGGCCGGGCCGATCGAGGAGCCGGAGACCGTCGTCACCGGCGTGATCGGCCGGGTGATCTTTCATCGGCCGGAGACCGGCTACAGCGTGCTGCGGCTCGACCGCCCGGGCGAGCCCTCGCTCACCCTCCTGGCCACCCTGCCGGACCCGCGCGAGGGCGAGCCGGTCCGTGTGCGCGGCCGCTTCCAGGACGACCCGGCCTGGGGCCGCCGCCTGCTCGCGAGCGCGGTCGAGATCCTGCCGCCCGCCTCGCCCGAAGCGCTCGTCGACTATCTGGCCTCGGGCCTCGTGGCGGGCCTCGGTCCCAAGACCGCGGCCCGGCTCGTGGAGAGATTCGGGACCGACCTGCCCGAGATCCTGGAGCGGACCCCCGAGCGGCTGCACGAGGTCCGGGGCCTCAAGCGCGGCCTCGCCGAGCGCCTCGTCGAGGCCTGGCGGGCCCGCCGCGCCGGCCGCGACCTCCTGCTCTTCCTCCATGCCCACGGTGTGGGCCTCGCCCGCGCCCGGGCGGTGCTCCAGGCCTGGGGCGAGGGCGCCCTCGAGCGGGTCCGCGCCGACCCCTACGGGCTCGCCCGCGAGGTCCCGGGTGTGGGCTTCCGCACCGCCGACGCACTCGCGCTCCGCCTCGGCCTCGCCCCGACCGCCCCGGTCCGCCTCGTGGGCGCGCTCGAGGAGGTGCTGCGGCGGGCGGCCGAGGAGGGCCATACCACGCTCCCGCGCCAAGCCCTGCTCGCCGAGGCCCGAGAGCTCCTGGGCGGGACCGCCCCCGACCTCGAGGCGGCCCTCGAGGACGCCCTCGCCCGGGGCCTCCTGCTCCCGGGGCCGAGGGCGGAAGAGGGCTGGATCCAGCTCCCCGATCTCGCCCGGGCGGAGGAGGCGATCGCCCGCGAGCTCGGCCGGCTTTCGGCGGTGCCGCTGGGGTGGCGCCTCGCCGATCCCGAGGCCACCCTCGCCCGCGCCGCGGCGAGCCTCGGCCTCGAGCCGGCGCCCGCTCAGCGGGCGGCGCTGCGGGCCGCGCTCGAGAGCAAGCTCCTGATCGTCACGGGCGGCCCCGGTACCGGCAAGACCACCCTCGTCCGCGCGATCATCGCGGCGCTCGAGGAGCCGGGGCTTAGGGTGGCGCTCGCCGCACCCACCGGCCGGGCCGCCCGCCGGCTCGCCGAGAGCACCGGCCGCGAAGCCAGGACCCTCCACCGCCTGCTCGAGGCCGAGCCCGGACGCGGCTTCCGGCGCGGCCGCGGTCGTCCCCTCGAGTGCGATCTGCTGATCGTCGACGAAGTCTCGATGGTCGACACGCTCCTCATGCGGGCGACCCTCGAGGCGCTGCCCGACAGCGCCTCGCTCTTGCTCGTGGGCGACGCCGACCAGCTCCCCTCGGTCGGCCCCGGAAGGGTGCTCGCCGATCTGATCGAGAGCGGTCGGGTGCCGGTCGTGCGCCTGGTCGAGATCTTTCGCCAGGCGGAGGCGAGCGGGATCGTCCGCAACGCCCATCGGATCAACCGCGGCGAGCTGCCCGAGCTCGCCCGTGGCGAGGATCCCTCGGGCGACTTCTTCGGCATCAAGGCGAACGACCCCGAGACGGCCGCAGCGCGGATCGTCGAACTCGTGGCCGAGCGGATCCCCGAGCGCTTCGGCCTCGACCCCTGGGCCGACATCCAGGTGCTCAGCCCCGTCAACCGGGGGCCGGCCGGGGTACGCGAGCTCAATCGGCTGCTCCAGGCGAGGCTCAACCCGACGCCGAGCGAGGCCGTCGAGCGGGCCGGCCAACGTCTCGCGGTCGGCGACAAGGTCATGCAGCTCGTCAACGACTACGAGCGCGAGGTCTACAACGGCGATCTCGGCCGGATCACCGCGATCGATCCCAAGGCGCGCACCCTCGAAGCCGAATTCGACGGCCGCCCGCTCGTTTACGCCTTCGACGAGCTCGAGGCCCTCGCACCGGCCTTCGCCGCCACGGTCCACAAGGCCCAGGGCTCCGAATACCCCGCGGTCGTGCTCGCCCTCTGCCGAGCCCACGGCCGCATGCTCGGCCGGCGGCTGCTCTACACGGCGGTCACCCGCGCCCGTCGGCTCGTGGTGCTGGTGGCCGAGCCCGAAGCCCTCGCCCGGGCGGTCCGCGAGGGTGGCGGCGATGCGCGCCGGACCCTTCTCCGCGACCGCTTGGCCGTGCTCCAAGAAGGGCGAGCGACGGGCACGGGAGAGCGGCGATGAGCGAGGAGGAGATCGCGGCACGGCTGGCCGCGGCGAGGGCGATCGTCCGGGAGGCCGGGGCGCTCGCCCTCGCCCATTTCCGCGCCCGCGAGAGCCTCGCGGTCGAGCACAAGGGGCCACAGG
>DAIOUO010000452.1:0-2421 GCA_036759485.1 Geminicoccaceae bacterium
GCGCAGCCGCGGCCGGTGCCGCGGCCCGCGGCTGCGCCGGGCGCGCCTCGCCCGGTTCGGCGGGCGCCGCCTCGGCCGGGGCCTCGGCCGCCGGCTCGGCCGGCTCCTCGCGCTTCTCGACCACCTCGAGCTCGACCTTGGGCGGTCCGGTCCGCTCGGTCGGCTGGACGTCGACCCGCAGATCGTAGCGTTGCTCCAGCCGGACCAGGAGCTCGCGCTTCTTGTTGAGCAAATAGAAAGCGACCTCGAGCGGCAGCTGGACCTTGAGGACCTTGGCCTCGCGCTTGATGCCGGCGTCCTGGATCATGCGGAGTGCCTGCAGCGCGCAGGACTCGGTCGAGCGGACCACGCCCATGCCCTCGCAGTGCGGGCAGGGCTGGGTCGAGAGCTCCTGCAACGAGGGCCGCAGCCGCTGGCGGGAGAGCTCGAGCAGGCCGAACATGCTGATGCGGCCGAGCTGGATGCGCGCACGGTCGGCCTTCAAGGCGTCCTTGAGCCGCTTCTCCACCGCCCGCTGGTGGCGGTGCTCCGCCATGTCGATGAAGTCGATGACGATGAGCCCGGCCAGATCGCGCAGGCGGAGCTGGCGGGCGATCTCGTCGGCCGCCTCGAGGTTGGTCTTGAGGGCGGTCTCGTCGATGTGCCGCTCGCGCGTCGAGCGGCCCGAATTGACGTCGATCGCGGTCAGGGCCTCGGTCGTGTGGATGACGATCGAGCCGCCCGAGGGCAGCTGTACCACCGGCCGGTACATGCGGTCGAGCTGGTCCTCGACCTGGAACCGGTAGAAGAGCGGGACCTCGTCCTCGTAGAGCTTGATCTGCCGGGCGCGGCTCGGCATCAGCATCTGCATGAAGCGCTTGGCGGTGCGATAGGCCGCCTCGCCCTCGATCAGCACCTCCTCGATGTCGCGGGTGTAGAGGTCCCGGAGCGCCCGGCGGACGAGATCGCCCTCCTCGTGGATCAGGCAGGGGGCGATGCTCTTGAGCGTGGTCTCGCGGATCTCGTTCCAGAGCCGCAACAGATATTCGTAGTCGCGCTTGATCTCGGCCTTGCTGCGCTCGGCGCCGGCCGTGCGGATGATGAGCCCCATGCCCGGCGGCACGTCGAGCTCGGCGGCGATTCCCTTGAGCCGGCGGCGATCGTCGGGGCTCAGGATCTTGCGGCTGATGCCGCCGCCCCTGGGCGTGTTCGGCATCAGCACGCAGTAGCGACCGGCGAGCGAGAGGTAGGTGGTGAGCGCCGCCCCCTTGTTGCCCCGCTCTTCCTTGACGACCTGGACGAGCAGGATCTGCCGCCGCTTGATGACCTCCTGGATCTTGTAGGAGCGCAACAAGCGCGCCCGCCGCCGGGCGAGTTCGTCGACGACGTCGGCGGTCTCCTCCTCGGCGTCCTGGGTGACCGACTGCGGCGCCTCGCCGTTCTGACCGTTGCCCTGCTCCGGCTCCGCTTCGGCCACCGCCTTGGCCTGCGCCTCGCGCTCGAGTCGCTCGAGCATCTCGCGGTCGGCCTGGGGGATCTGGTAATAGTCGGGGTGGATCTCGCTGAACGGCAGGAATCCGTGCCGGTTGCCACCGTATTCGACGAACGCCGCCTGCAGCGACGGCTCGACCCGGGTCACCTTGGCGAGGTAGATGTTGCCCTTGATCTGGCGCTTGGTCGAGCTCTCGAAGTCGAAATCGATGAGTTGGCCGTCGTCGACGACGACGACGCGGGTCTCCTCGGGATGGGCCGCGTCGATCAGCATCCGCATGGTCATGGAAAGAGCTCTCCGCTCGCCCGCGCGGCCAGCGACGGTGGCCGCCGGCGCACCCGGGCGCGATGGATCGGGTCTCGGGCCGCGCGCCATCGGCCGCCCGCACGCGGGTCGGCCCCTCCTCCTGCGGCCCGATGGGCTCGGGTCGTCGAGCGTGCCGCCGCGCGTCCGGCCGGGCCGACCCTCCGACGGGTGGCCGTCTCCCGCCCCGCGCGGACGACCGTCTCGATCGCGACGTGCGATGCAGGCCTACCATGCCGGACGGCGGCAACGGGCAACCCACCGGTTTCCGCTTGCCGCGCTCGAACCATGGCGCTTGACTTATAAGCGGTGATGTCAAGCCTCTCAACCGTCGAATTCCGCGCGCCCGCGGCCCTCCCGCGCCGACCGCCGCGGCACGGCCGGGCTCTCGTCCCGGGCCTTTTGCTCGCCCTCCTCCTCCTCTTCGTCCTCCTCCCCCTCCTCGTCCCGGCCGCGGCCATCGCCCAGCCGGCCGAGCTCGCCGCCGTCCGTTTCGGCCATCAGGGCCGCTTCACCCGGATCGTCCTCGAGCTCGATCGCCAGGTCCCGATCGAGCTCCGCCTCGAGCGCGAGCCGGCCCGGCTCCTGGTCGAGCTGCCCGAGCTGCGGCTCCGCTTGCGCGAGGACCCGCTCGGCCGCCCGCGCGG
>DAIOUO010000453.1:0-2409 GCA_036759485.1 Geminicoccaceae bacterium
GAGCGCGATCGCGACGAGGCCAGGGCCCGCCTGGACGTCTTGCAACGCACGGTCGACGAGCGGTTCGGCAAACTCGTAGAGCACGGCCGACGCCTGGAGGAGCGGCTGGCCGAGGCCGAGCGCGAGCGAGACGAGGCCCGCGCGCGGCTGGCAGAGGCCGAGCGCGATCGCCACCGCGAGTACGCCCGACGGATGATCGCGGGCGGTGTCTATCCCTCCTGCGTGGACGAGAACGGCCAGCCCGTCTTCGTCTTCGAGATCGCACTGCGCCCGGCCGGCAAGATCGTCGTCGTGGACACCGCCCCCGCACGCCTGCGCACGGGCGAACCCTGGGCCTCGGTCGGCCGGTTCGAGCGCGGCGTCCCGATCGACGTCAAGAGCTTCGTGGCGGCCACCCGACCACTCAGCGAATGGTCGAGGCGACAGGACCCCGAGTGCCGGTTCTGGATCAGGGTCCGCCGCGAGCTGCCCCTTTCCGCCCCGACCGGGGAGTATCTGCGCGTGGTGGGTCCGCTCGGCAGTGCTTTCACCCAGCATCTGCCCTTCTATCGAGTGGGTGGATGAGCGAGCCGGCCCAACGCCTCGCGACTGCCCTCGACCGCCTGCGGGTCGGAGCGATCCGGGCTTTCGCGCGTCGCCACGGGCTCGCGCTCGCAGCCGAAGACGCCCGTGACCTCGTCCACCGCCTCGGCCCCGCCCGCTCGGCCGAGCTCCTGCGCCTCGTGGCCCGCCTGCCCCGTCCGTTCCAGTCGCTCCTCCTCCGCATCCTCCTGCGCGCCCGGGGCCGCTGACCCGGGCCCCCGTTCCACGCCGACCGCGGCGATCGGCACGGGCGGGATCGTGCGGACGGCGCCCGCCCAGCCTCAGATCGTCCGGGTCCGCCAGTCGACCCCCTGCTCGAAGGCGTACGCCGCCCGATAGATGGTCGCCTCCTCGTGGTGCCGGCCGACCAGCATGAGCCCGACGGGCAGCCCGTCGATGTGGCCGCAGGGCAACGAGAGTGCGGGATGGTGCGTCGCGTCGAACGGCGTCGTGTTCGGCAACATCTCGAAGGCGCGCTGGAGAACGAGCTCGAGCGGTGCGTCGGCCGGCGGGATCGGCGGTGCGGTGATCGGCAGGGTCGGCATCAACAAGAGGTCGACGTCGCGCAAGGCTTCGTCGTACGCCCGGCGCAGCCGGCGCACCAGGTTCTGCGCCTTGCCGTAATAGCGACCACGATGCTCGCGGACCATGTACCATCCCAAGAGCATCGTGTTCTTGAGCGAATCGGAGAGCTCGTCTGCGCGCTCGCGCCACTGGCTGTGCTTGTCGAGCAGACTCAGCAGATAGAACCCCTGCCAGTTGAAGCCGAATCCGTTACCGAGCATCATCTGCACGGTCGCCCCTTCCGCCGCTACCGGCAGCCAGATCGCCGGACCTTGGCGATGGAGCGGGATCGACACCGGCGCCACCTCGGCGCCCAGCCTCCGGAACTCCTCGGCCGCCATCCGGACGAGGGCGTCGACGCCGGGGTCGCTGTTCGGGTGATCGAATCCCTCCTCGAGGACGCCGATCCGAATCCCCGCTACGCCCAGGCCGAGCCCCGACGTGTAATCGGTGGGTGGTGCCGCGTATTGGCGTGGGTCGAGCCCGTCGGGTCCGGCGATCACCTCGAGCAGCAGCGCGTTGTCGGCCACGGTCGCGGTCATCGGCCCGCAATGGTCCAGGGTGAGTTCGATCGGCATGATGCCGGTATAGGGCACGAGCCCGTGGGTCGGCTTCATGCCGACGATCCCGCAATAGGAAGCCGGGATCCGAACCGAGCCGCCCTGATCGCCACCGAGCGCCATGTCGACCTCGCCGGCCGCGACCACCGCCGCCGAACCGGAGGAAGAGCCGCCCGCCATGTGACCCGGCTTCCTCGGATTCCGCACGGGGCCCGTAGCGCTGGTGTGGCTGCCGCCGGAGAAGCAGTAATATTCGCAAACGGTCTTCCCGACGATCGTCCCACCGGCCTCGAGAATCCGCGTCACGACGGTGGCGTCGATCTCGGGCACGTAGCCTTCGAGGATCGAGGCGCCGTTCATCATCGGCACGCCGGCCAGGCAAATATTGTCCTTGAGGGCGATCGTCTTGCCGGCGAGCTTGCCCACTCCGGCGCCCTCCACGCGCGTCTTCCAATACCACGCCCCGTGTTCGTTCTCGGCCGGATGCGGCCGGTAACCGGGCGTCCGCGGGAAGCTGACCGTGGGGAGCTCGTCCGGCATGCTGTCGACGAGCGCGTAAGCCGCGATCCCGGGTGCCAGGGCCGCACGATGTTTCGCGAGTTCGGCCTCGTCCATGGTGAAGCCGAGATCTTCGGCGAGTTCCTTCATCTGCTCGAGCGTCGGCAGCTTGATCGTGCCCGGCGTCATCGCACCCTCCCCTCTC
>DAIOUO010000454.1:0-2406 GCA_036759485.1 Geminicoccaceae bacterium
CCCGAGAGCTGGTGCGGAAAGGCGTCGAGGCGGGCTTCCGGGTCGGCGATCCCGACCCGCTCGAGCATCGCCACCGCGGCCGCCCGGGCGGCCCGCCGCCGCTGCCGCCGCGACGCCCCGGGAGGCAGACCCAGCACCGCGGGATCACGGGCAGCGGCGGCGAGCGCCACGTCGACGAGCTGGGTCCCGATCCGGAAGGTCGGGTTGAGGTTGGTCGTCGGGTCCTGGAAGATCGTGGCGATCCGCCGGCCGCGCAGCGCCCGCAGTTCGGATTCGGCGAGCCGCAGCACGTCGCGGCCGTCGAACAGGATCCGTCCGCGCGGCCAGGCGGCGGGCGGGCTCGGCAGGAGCCGCGAGATCGAGAGGCCCGTGACCGTCTTGCCGCAGCCGGTCTCGCCCACGAGTCCCAGGATCTCGCCGCGCCGCAGCGCGAGGTTCACGCCCGCGAGCACCCGCGCCCTCCCCTCGAAGGTCGAGAGCTCGAGGTGGAGGTCCTCGATCGCGAGCAGCGGTGGCTCCATCGCTCAGCGCAGCGCCTTGGGGTCCAACAGATCGCGCAGTCCGTCGCCCAGGAGGTTGAACCCCAGCACCGCGAGGAAGATCGCGAGGCCCGGGAAGATCGCCATCCACCAGAAATCGGGCATGTAGGCCCGGGCGATCGCGAGCTGCGAGCCCCATTCCGGGGTCGGCGGCTTGACGCCGATGCCGACGAAGCCGAGCGAGGCCACCGCCAGGATCGCGAAGCCGAGGTCCAAGGACATCTTGACGGTGATCGGGGTGAGGACGTTCGGCAGCACGTGGCGCAACAGGATGCGCAGCGCCCCGGCGCCGGTCGCCCGGGCGGCGAGCACATAGGCCTCCTCCTTGCGCGCCAGCACCTCGCCGCGCACCAGCCGGGCGAAGCCCGGCCACCAGGAGAGGGCGATCGCCACCACCATGTTGACGATCCCGGGGCCGAGGGCCGCGGCCACCGCCATGGCGAGGATCAGGCCGGGCACGGTGAGCTTGAGATCGGCGAGCCGCATCAGGAGTTCGTCCGTCCAACCGCCGACATAGCCCGCGACGGCGCCCACCGCGGTCCCGACGAGCGCGCCCAACAGCACGACCGCGAGCCCGGCCAGCACCGAGACCCGGGCGCCCGCGAGCACGAGCGAGAGCACGTCCTGGCCGAGCTCGTTGGTGCCGAAGGGATGGGCGAGCGAGGGCGCCGCGAAGCGTGCGCCCGTGGCGATGCCGCCCGCGACGTGCTCGGGATAGGGGGCGAGCCAGGGACCGGCGACGGCCAGGAACAGGACGAGCCCGCCGAGCGCGAGGCCCAGGAGCGAGAGCCGGCTCTGCGCGAAGCGGTGCAGCGCCCGCCGCCGGGCCACGGCGCGCGGGCTAGGCTCGGCCTCGAGCGCGGCGCTCACGACAGGCGCACCCGCGGGTCGACGATGCCGTAGAGGATGTCGACCACGAGATTGATCAGGACGAACAGCGTGCCGATCACGAGCGTCACCCCGATCACCGGCATGAAGTCCTGGGTCACCACCGACTTGGTGGCATAGAGGCCGAGCCCCGGCCAGTCGAACACCGTCTCGACCAGGACCGTTCCGCCGAGCAGCCAGCCGAAATAGAGGCCGATCACCGTGAGCGTGGCCGAGAGCGCGTTGCGCGCCACGTACTTGGTCACGATCAGCCGCTCCGGCAGGCCGAGCGCCCGCTCGGTCAACACGTAGTCGCGGCTCAACACCTCGAGGGTCGAGGCGCGCATCATCCGCATGATCGTGGCGAGCGGCGAGAGCGAGAGAGCGAGTGCGGGCAGGAGCAGGTGCTGCAGGGCGAGGGCGAACGCCCGGAGATCGCCGTCGATCAACGCATCGAGCGTGAGGAAGCCCGTGATTCGGCCCGGCGGGTCCTCGGTGATCGGGAAGCGCCCGCCGAGCGGCAACCAGCCGAGCGCCATGGCGAGGCCGAGCTGGAGGAGGAGGCCCAAAAAGAAGCGCGGCATCGAGATCGCGCCGAGCGCCAGCACGCGGACCAGATGGTCGGGCCAGCGATCGCGCCGGACGGCGGCGAACAGGCCGGCGGGCAGGCCCACGAGCACGGCGATCAGCATGGCCGCGAGCACGAGCTCGAGGGTGGCGGGCAGATAGGCCGCGATGTCCTCGGCGACCGGCCGGCGGGTGAAGATCGACACGCCCAGATCACCCGCGAGCAGGCCGGTCAGATAGCGCCAGTACTGGATCGGGATCGGCCGGTCGAGGCCGAACTCGCGGGCATAGGCCTCGATCTCGGCCGGGGTGGCGTTCGGCCCGGCGGCGAGGGCCACGGGATCGCCCGGCAACAGCCGGGCGATCGCGAAGACGAGCACGGTGAGGCCGAAGAGGACCGGAACGGTCAGCGTCACCCGGCGCAGGACGAAGC
>DAIOUO010000455.1:0-2405 GCA_036759485.1 Geminicoccaceae bacterium
GCACGGAAGGGTAGATCATCGCCGAGACGAGCTTGCGCTCGAGCTGCTCCGAACGCTCGCGCAGCCGAACCAGCGCGAGCAGGCTCTCGCTCAGGCTGCCGGCAGCCTCCCCGGCCCGCACGATGCCCACATAGGCGCGCGGGAACGCCTCGGGGTGGGCCGCCAGCGCCTCGCTCAGCGCCTTGCCGCCACGCACCGCCTCCCGCACGTTCGCGAGCACGCTCCGCAACTTCCGGTCCTCACCCGTCTCGATCAAGAGCCCGAGCGCCGCTTCCACCGGCTGGCCGGCGCCCAGGAGGGTGGCGAGCTCGCGGGTCGCCTCGGTGACTGCACGGGAAAGCCCGCGCCCCGCGGGGGCCGGTCTACCGACCCGTGCCGCGACCGGCTCGGCACTGATCGGGATCAGGCCGCGCGCCTGCAGGCGTGCCACCGCGCTCCGGTCGTCGGCCGCCTCGATCTCGCCCGAGACCCGCTCGCCGGCCGCGGTCAGGGCCCGATAGGCGAACAGCGGCACGGGTCTTCGCCGTCCCTCACCAATCCTCGGTCACGCGGCCGACCTCCTCGAGCGTGGTCGTGCCGGCGAGCGCCTTGGCCACACCGTCCTGCCACATCGTCCGCATGCCCGCCGCCTCGGCCGCCGCCTGGATCGCCTGGGTGGGGGCCCGCTCGCGGATCAGCGCGCGGATCCGGTCGTCGACCTCGAGCAGCTCGAAGATCCCGACCCGCCCCACGATGCCGAGCCCGTCGCAGCGGGCGCAGCCGGGGGCGCGGTAGAGGATGGGGACCGCCGGTGCGTGGCGGCCGAGCAGCTCGCGCTCGCCCGGTTCGGCGGGACGCGGCTCGCGGCAATGCGGACAGAGCAGACCGACCAGGCGCTGGCCGATCACCGCCCGCAGCACCGAGGCCAACAGATAGGGCTCGACGCCCATGTCGAGCAAGCGGGCGACGGCTCCGGCCGCGCTGTTGGTGTGTAGAGTGGAAAGCAGAAGGTGGCCCGTGAGGGCGGCATGCACGGCGATGTCGGCCGTCTCCGGGTCGCGGGTCTCCCCGACCATCACGACGTCCGGATCGTGCCGCACGACCGAGCGCAACACGCGCGCGAAGTCGAGCCCGATGTCCGGCCGGACGTGGATCTGCGTCACGCCCTCGATCTGGTACTCGACCGGGTCCTCTACGCTCACGACCTTGAGCACGTCGCGGTCCAGGCTGCGCAGCGCGGCGTAGAGCGTCGTGGTCTTGCCCGAGCCGGTCGGACCCGTGACCAGGAGCATGCCGTGCGGCGAGCGGAGGATCCCGCGCAGCCGCGCCTCGACCTCGGGGGCGAGGCCGAGCTCGTCGAGGCCGACCCCGCGCCGATCGCTTTCGAGCAGGCGGACGACGAGACTCTCGCCGTGCACAGTCGGTGCGGTCGCCACCCGCAGATCGACCCTGCGGCCGTCGAGCTCGAGGCGGGCGCGCCCGTCCTGGGGCAGCCGTCGCTCGGCGATGTCGAGACGTGCCAGGATCTTGATCCGCGACACGATGGCCGCGGCGTAGCGCACCGGCGGCGATGCGATCTCGCGCAGCCGACCGTGCACCCGGTAACGGACCCGCAGATGGTCGGGGAAAGGCTCGATGTGGATGTCGGAGGCCTTCATGTGCAGCGCGTCGGTCAAGAGTTGATTGACCAGACGCACCACCGGCGCCTCCTGGGCGCTGTCGAGCAACCGCTCGACCTCCTCGCCACCGGCCTCGCCCTGGCCGTCGAGGTCGGACACGAGCCGCTGCAGGGCGGCGGCGCCGCGATCGAACCAGCGCGCGAGTGCCGCCTCGACCTCCTCGAGCGAAGCGGCGACCGGCACCGGCTCGAGGCCGCAGGCGAGCCCCACGGCCTTGAGCCCGTTGGCGTCGCAAGGGTCGGCCATCGCCACCCAGACCCGCGATCCGTCGACCGCGATCGGGGCCATCCGGACATGGCGCAGGAAACGCGGCGAGACCGTCTCCCCGGTAGGCGGCGCTTCCGGAAAGTCGTCCGCACCCACCCGCTCGAGCCCCAGTAGCTCGGCGGCCACCTCGGCCCAGACGTCACTCCCCACCACACCGTCGCGCACGAGGCGGACGACGAGCGGCTCGTTGTGCTCGGCCGCGACCGCCACGGCTCGCTCGGCCAGGACGGGATCGACCCGCCCCGAGGTCACGAGACGGCGCAGCACGGGATGCTGCTCGACCGACGAGAAGAGCACTGCGTCGGTGCCCGCGACGCTCGACGTCGCCATCGGCACGGTGCGGGGCGTGGGATCGGCGGGCACCGTTCTCCTGTCGGCTGGCACGTGTCGGCTTCGATCCCCACTTCTGGCACAGCCGGACGACGTTGCCAAACCGGTCGCGTCGGGATCGCGGCCGGAGCGGTGGGCACGATGCAGACG
>DAIOUO010000456.1:0-2382 GCA_036759485.1 Geminicoccaceae bacterium
CCCCCGCCACCGACGCCGCAGCCGGTCGCTCGGGCCGAGCCGGCACCACCACGGATGGCGCCCGCGGCCCCAGCGCCGCTCGCGGCAGCGGCGGCCCCGACTGCGACGAGCGGGCTCAAAGTCTCTCCGGCGGCGCGTCGGCGGGCGCTCGAGCTCGGCGTGCCGCTCGATCGCCTGCGCGGGACCGGCCCCGACGGCGCCGTCACGGTCGCAGACGTCGAGGCCGCCGCCCGGGGTGCCGCCGCTGCGGCGCCCGTGGTGCCGCCGGTCGCGACGACACCGGCGCCGGCCGAGGCGGCCGAGCCGACGCCGCGGCGCGGCTTCGATCCGGCCGAGATGCGCAAGGCGATCGCCGCCGCGATGAGCCGCTCCAAGCGCGAGATCCCGCATTATTACCTCGAGAGCACGATCGAGATGGGCCGCGCGCTTTCCTTCCTCGAAGCGGTCAACATCGAGCGGCCGCCGCCGGAGCGGCTGTTGCCGGCCGCGCTCCTCCTCAAGGCCACCGCGCTCGCGCTGCGGGAGGTGCCCGGGCTCAACGGCTTCTGGGTCGAGGGCGGCTTCAGGCCCGGCCCCGGGATCCACTTGGGCTGGGCGATCGCGCTGCGCGGCGGCGGTCTGATCGCGCCCGCGATCCACCGTGTCGACGAGCTGTCCCTTCCCGACCTCATGGCCCGCTTGCGCGATCTCGTGAACCGTGCCCGGACCGGCGGGCTCAAGAGCTCCGAGCTCGCGGACGCGACGCTCACGATCACGAGCCTCGGCGAGCGCGGTGCGGAGGCGGTCTTCCCGGTCGTCTACCCGCCGCAGGTGGCGATGGTGGGCTTCGGGAGGATCGCGACCCGGCCCTGGGTCGACGAGGAGGGCGGGCTGGTCGTCCGGCCGCTCGTGCGCGCGAGCCTCGCGGCCGACCATCGGGCGAGCGACGGCCATCTGGGCAGCCGCCTGTTGGCCGCGATCGAGGATTTTCTGCAGAAGCCGGAGAGCCTATGAGCCG
Source organism: Geminicoccaceae bacterium (assembly GCA_036759485.1). GTDB lineage: Bacteria > Pseudomonadota > Alphaproteobacteria > Geminicoccales > Geminicoccaceae > JANXAZ01. The sequence continues at coordinate 998 of DAIOUO010000456.1, forward strand.
AGACGAGCTCGAGCGAGTGGTGGCAGACGTGCTCGCGGGCATCGCGCCCGAAGCGGATCTCGCGAGCGTGAAAGGGGGCGAGGATCTGCGCGACGCGCTCGATCTCGACTCGATGGATTTCCTCAACCTCGTGATCGGGCTGCACGAGCGGCTCCGGATCGACATCCCCGAGGCCGACTACCCGAAACTGTTCACCAAGGATGGACTGCTCGCCTATCTGGCGACGAAGACCGGCGGCTGAGCGGACCGATCGGCGGCGTTGGAGCGGGTGATGGGAATCGAACCCACGACATACAGCTTGGGAAGCTGTCGTTCTACCACTGAACTACACCCGCGCCGCTTCTTGTTTAGGCGCAGCGGCCGCACCGCGCAACTCCCCGACCGCGCCCACCCGCTCGGTACGGCCCCGTGCTCCTGAGCCTTCCGCTCCTCCTGCGCGTCCGGCTCGGGCGCTTCGCCGACCCGGTACCGGCCGAGGCCCTCGAGCGGCCCGAGACGCTCGGTGCCCGGCTCGCCCGTCTCCTGCCGCCGATCGAGATCGATCTTCTCCTGATCGAGCGGCTCGAGACCGGGGAACGGGGCGAGGTGCCGCCGGCCGCGGGGTCCGAGCCGGTGCGTTTCGGTCTTCTGGGCGTGCTCGAAGTGCCGGCCGCGACGGTCGTGCCGCCCGCGCTCGCCGCGGTCACGGTCGGCCCGGCCGAGCGGCTCGGCTCGGAACGGGCGGTGCTCCTCGAGCTCGTCGCGCGGGCCCCGCGCACGGGCGACGCGATCCGCTACCTACAGATGGCCGCGCCACACGAAGCGGGCGAGGTTCTGGCGAGCCGGTCGGTGGCGGCCGAGCTCGAGGGGCGGGGCGGGCGGATCGTGGGCGGCCCCGCGCCCCCCTACATCAGTGACCGCGGCGAGCTGCTGACCCGGGTTTGAGCGACGCCGCGCGCGGCGGGCCGCCTTCCGCTCGGGCACCGCACTCACTACCTTGGGGCCGGGCGATGCGTTGGGCGCGCGCCCGAACGCCTCGTCGCGAGCCGAGAGACCATGCCGACCGTCAACGACATCCGTTCGACCTTCCTCGACTACTTCCGGCGCCACGGGCACGAGGTGGTCCCCTCCTCGCCGCTCGTCCCGCACAACGATCCGACGCTCCTTTTCACCAACGCCGGCATGGTCCAGTTCAAGAACGTCTTCACCGGCGTCGAGCACCGTCCCTACAAGCGGGCCGTCACCGCGCAGAAGTGCGTGCGGGCCGGCGGCAAGCACAACGACCTCGACAATGTCGGCTACACCGCCCGGCATCACACCTTCTTCGAGATGCTGGGGAATTTCTCCTTCGGCGATTACTTCAAGGACGTGGCGATCGAGCTCGCCTGGAAGCTCGTGACCAAGGA
>DAIOUO010000457.1:0-2366 GCA_036759485.1 Geminicoccaceae bacterium
CTCTGGAGCGAGAGCCTCGAGGCGGCGCCGGGCACGGTCGGCCAACTGCGCGCCTGTGCCCAGGCCCTCGTCGGGCTCGCCAAGCGTCGCGGGCCCGCCGTCCTCCTGATCGGCCACGTCACCAAGGACGGGGCGATCGCCGGCCCCAAGGTCCTCGAGCACCTGGTCGACACCGTTCTCTACTTCGAAGGCGAGCGCGGCGAGGCCTACCGGATCCTGCGGGCGGTCAAGAACCGCTTCGGCCCGGCCAACGAGATCGGCGTCTTCGAGATGGCCGAGAGCGGCCTGTTGCCGGTGGTCGACGCCTCGGCCCTGTTCCTCGCCCAGCGCGAGGAGGGGGTGGCGGGCAGCGTCGTCTTCGCCGGCATGGAGGGCTCGCGGCCGCTCCTCGTCGAGATCCAGGCCCTGGTCGCGGCGAGCCCGCTCGGCACCCCGCGACGGGCCGTGGTCGGCTGGGACGCCGCCCGGCTCGCCATGATCCTGGCCGTGCTCGAGGCCCGCTGCGGCCTTGTGACCGCCGGCCGCGACGTCTATCTCAACGTCGCGGGCGGGCTCAGGATCGCCGAGCCCGCCGCCGATCTCGCCGTGGCGGCGGCGATCGTCTCGGCGCTGCTCGGAGTTCCCGTGCCCTCTTCGACCGTGATCTTCGGCGAGGTCGGCCTCGCGGGCGAAATCCGCGCCGTGGGCCACGCCCAGGCCCGCCTCAAGGAGGCCCGGAAGCTCGGCTTCCGCCGGGCGATCGTGCCGCGCGCCGCGGCCCTCGAGGGCGGCGGCCTCGAGCTTTCGGGCCTCGCCCGCCTCGTCGAGCTGGTCGAGCGGTTCGACCGGCGCGGCGCAGGGGTGCTCGACTGATGCAGGACCTGCCGCTCACCGCCCTCGACCTCGCCGTGCTCGCGATCGTGGGCCTTTCGACCCTCGTCGCCCTCGCCCGCGGGGCGGTCCGCGAGATCGTGGGCTTTCTCGCCTGGATCGGCGCCTTCGTGGCCGCCTGGTTCGCCTTCGCGCCCACCCGGCCGATCGTCAAGGAAGCGCTCGGCAACGATCTCTTGACCGATCTCGCCACCGTCGCGCTCGTCTTCCTCGTCCCGCTCCTGGCCCTCAAGCTCCTGGGCTCCCTCCTCGCCAAGGCCGTGAGCGGCGCCGGTCTCGGCCTCGCCGACCGGCTCTTGGGCGTCGCCTTCGGCTTCGCCCGGGGCGCGCTCCTGGTCGCGGCGGCCTATCTGTTGGGCTCGATGCTGGTGCCGCCCGAGCGGCATCCGGACTGGGTCACGCGGGCCCAGGTGCTGCCCCACGTCAGAAGTGCCGCCGCCAAGCTCCAGGCCTTCCTGCCCGCCGAGCTCGAGGGCAGGGTCAAGGCCGCGACCGGCGGCGGCGGCGCCGGCCCGCAGGGCCAGGGCTACACGGCCGAGCAGCGCCAGCGGCTCGAGCGGCTCCTGCCGCGCAACTGAGGCGAAAGGAACGGGCCGATGGCCGACGGAACGCCCTTCGACGACGACCGGTTCCACGAGGAGTGCGGGATCTTCGCGATCTACCGGCACGGGGATGCCGCCGCACACACCATCCTGGGGCTCCATGCGCTGCAGCATCGCGGCCAAGAGGCGGCCGGGGTGGTGAGCTTCGACGGCCGCCATTTCCACAGCCACCGTGCGGTCGGGCTGATCGGCGACACCTTCTCCAAACGCGCGGTGGTCGACGCTCTGCCGGGGCACGCCGCGATCGGGCACACCCGCTACGCCACGACCGGCGCCACGGCGCTCAGGAACGTCCAACCGCTGTTCGCCGACATGGCCTTCGGCGGCTTCGCCCTCGCCCACAACGGCAACCTCACCAACGCCCAGCGCCTGCGCCACCGGCTGGTCGAGCAGGGCAGCCTGTTCCAGTCGACCACCGACACGGAAGTGCTCATCCATCTGATCGCCCGCTCGAAGAAGGCGACGCTCGTCAAGCGGCTGGTCGACGCCCTCGAGCAGGTCGAGGGCGCCTGGTCGCTGGTCGCCCTGTTCGACGACGGCATCGTGGGCGTGCGCGATCCCTTGGGCGTGCGGCCCCTCGTCATGGGCGAGCTCGACGGGGCCACCATCCTCGCTTCCGAGACCTGTGCGCTCGACATTCTGGGGGCCGCCTTCATCCGCGACATCGAGCCCGGCGAGATGGTCGTGGTCGACCGCCGGGGGATGGAGAGCCTGCACCCGTTCCGGTCGCGGCCGCGCCGCTTCTGCATCTTCGAGTATGTCTACTTCGCCCGGCCGGACAGCGTGATCGAGGGCCGCGGGGTCTACGAGGTCAGGAAACGGATCGGCGCCGAGCTCGCCCGCGAGGCGCCGGCCCATGCCGACCTCGTCGTCCCGGTGCCGGGCAGCGGCGTG
>DAIOUO010000458.1:0-2362 GCA_036759485.1 Geminicoccaceae bacterium
GACCACCACCACCCCGGTTTCCGCTGCCGCGGCGCGGGTCAGCAGCGCGGGGGCGACGGCCAGCTGGGCGAGCAGGTCGCGACGACGGATCGCCACCCGAGCGGTCTCCCGGAGCGGGGGTGGCGGGGACGGCCCGCGGGCACGCCCGACCGAACCGATCGGGGCGCCACGACGTGCGTCCACCGCCGCATTCGGACCGCGGATCCCTCGAGGCGCGAATCGCCGGAGCCGAAACCACCCTCGGCGAACCACCGAACCCGGTCCGCCGCCGCGATCGACTGGTGGAGCCGAGGGGAGTCGAACCCCCGACCTCTAGAGTGCGATTCTAGCGCTCTCCCAACTGAGCTACGGCCCCGCCGGGGCTTCCTATGGGGTCGCGGGGGCCCCTCGTCAAGGACGTGACCGTCTCGGCCGATCCGCGCCGCCGGCCGCGCGCCTTGGGGACCGGCGGGCGGAGCGCGCGCAGGAGCGTCGAATCGGGCCCGCCTGTCCGGCCCGCCTCGGGGCCGGCAGGGGGCGAGAGGCTCTCCACGGCCCGGCTCGAAGAGGCCATGTCCGGCTCCATGTTCCTTACATAGGAACAATAACTGATCTCTGTCGCCGTGTAAAGTCCGTAGTCCTATGACGGCCCGGCCGACCGCGACCGCGTGCCCGCTCTGGCCAGCCGGCGAGGCGCCGCTATGATCCGGTGCACCACCCGGCTCCGCCGGAGACCCGTCCACCACCGCCCGGGATCGCACCGGAACCGCCCCGGAACCGCCGATGAACGCGCTCGCGAACCTCGTCGACACGGTGATCTCGATCTACATCTGGATCCTGATCGCCGCCGTCCTGCTCTCCTGGCTCATCGCCTTCGGGGTGGTGAACACGGGGAACCGCTTCGTCTACCAGCTGCGCGGCTTCTTGGGACAGATCACCGAGCCGGCACTGCGCCCCTTCCGCAACATGATCCCGACCTTCGGCGGGGTCGACGTGTCGCCCGTGGTGCTGATCCTGGCCCTCTATTTCCTGCGCGACCTCGTCAACGAGTATCTGCGGTGAACGCCGAGGCGGCACCGACACGAATGCTCGCCGACGGCATCGAACTCGCGGTCAAGGTGACCCCGCGCGCGGGCCGGACCGTGCCCGCCGGTCTCGAGAGCGACGCCGAGGGTCGGGTTTGGCTGCACGTCCGACTCGCCGCCCCGCCGGTCGAGGGGGCCGCGAACACCGCGCTCCTGCGCTACCTCGCCGAGACCTTCGACGTCGCCCCCTCGGCTTGTCGCCTGGTCGCCGGCGCCACCGGTCGTCGCAAGCGCATCCGCATCACCGGCGATCCGTCCCGACTCCGGGCCCGGCTCGACGCCTTGCTGGCCGACGCGGCGCGATGACCCGGATCCTCGACGGCAAGGCGCTCGCCGCCCGGCTCCGGGCCGGGGTGGCCGAGGAGGTCGCGGCCCTGCGCGCGCGGGCGGGGATCGTGCCGGGCCTTCGGGTCCTGCTCGTCGGCGAGCACCCGGCCTCGCTCGTCTATGTCCGCACCAAGGAGCGGGTCGCTCGCGAGGCCGGCATCGACGGTCGGGTCGAGCGGTTTCCGGCCGAGCTGTCGGAAGCGACCCTGCTCGATCGACTCGCGGCGCTGAACGCCGATCCGGCCGTCCACGGCATCCTCGTTCAGCTGCCGCTGCCCCCGCACATCGATCCCGCGAGGGTGCTGGCGGCGATCGATCCGGCCAAGGACGTGGACGGCTTCCACCCTCTCAACGCCGGCCGCCTCGCCCAGCTCGGCGGCCCGCCGGGCGAGGACCTCCTCGTTCCCTGCACGCCGCGGGGTTGTCTCCTTCTCCTCGAGGAGGCGTTCGGTGGCCTCGATGCGCTGCGCGGCCGACGCGCGCTCGTGCTCGGCCGCTCGACCATCGTCGGCCGGCCGATGGCGGCCCTCTTGCTGGCCCACGACTGTACCGTCACGATCGCGCATTCCCGCACGCGCGACCTCGCCGGCGAGTGTCGGCGAGCGGAGATCCTGGTCGCAGCGGTCGGTCGGCCCGAGCTCGTGCGGGGCGACTGGCTCGCACCCGGTGCCGTGGTGATCGATGTCGGGATCAACCGGGTCGCGACCGGCGAAGGCGGCAGCCGGCTGGTGGGCGACGTCGCCTTCGCCGAGGCGGTGGGCCGCGTCGGGGCGATCACGCCCGTGCCGGGCGGGGTGGGCCCGATGACCGTCGCTTGCCTTTTGGAGAACACGCTGCGCGCCTGCCGCGCGGCGCTCGACGTCGAGGGGAGGGGTCGATGATGACGGAGAAGCTCGAGCTCGTGATCGAGGGGATGGGCTGCGAGGGTTGCGTCGCCGCGGTCGACAAAGCGTTGCGGGCCGTACCGGGGG
>DAIOUO010000459.1:0-2355 GCA_036759485.1 Geminicoccaceae bacterium
GGCGCCGACAGCGTGGTCGGCACCTATCGGCTGATCCGCCGGCCGGCCGCGGCGGCGCTCGGCGGGTTCTACTCGGCAGGCGAGTACGACATCGCCCTCATCGAGGCCTTCCCGGGCGAGATCCTCGAGCTCGGCCGCTCCTGCGTCGATCCCGCCTACCGCAACGGCACCGTGGTCCAGCTCCTCTGGCGGGCGATCGCCGCCTATCTCGAGGCCCACGGCTGCGGCCTGTTGTTCGGGTGCGCGAGCCTGCCGGGTACCGACGTGGCGGCGGTGGCGGCCCAGATCCGCTGGCTGCACGAGCGCCATCTCGCGCCGCTGGCCCTGCGGCCGGTGGCGCTCGCCGTCCGGCGGGTGGCGCACGAGCCCTTCGCCGCCGAGGGCTACGATCCGCAGGCCGCGTTCCGGGCGCTGCCGCCGCTCCTCAAGGGCTATCTGCGGCTCGGCGCCATGATCGGCGAGGGTGCGGTGCTGGACGAGGCCTTCAACACGATCGACCTCTGCATCGTGTTGCCGCGCGAGCGGATCGACGCCCGCTACCGTCGCCGCTACGCGGCGGCGGGCGAGATGGCGGTGGCGGAGCCGGCGTGAGCCCGGCACGCGCTCGAGCCCTCGCTCGGCTCGCGGGCTTCACGCTCCTCACCGGCGGTCTCCTCCTGCTCTGGCCGCTCGGCCGGCTCCTCGGTTCCCGGGTGCTGCGGCGGATGCGCCGGGCCTGGTGCCGCGGTGTGTGCGGCCTGCTCGGCATCCGCCTCGTGGTCGAAGGGGATCCCTTCCGCGCCTGCCCGACGCTCCTCGTACCCAACCACGTCTCCTATCTCGACATCCCGGTCCTGGGCTCGGTGGTCGACGCGACGTTCGTGGCCAAGGCCGAGGTCGAGGGCTGGCCTCTCCTGGGTCTGCTCGCTCGGCTCGGCGGGACGATGTTCGTGCGCCGGCACTGGCGCGAGGCCAAGCGGCAGCGGGATGCCCTCGCGGCCCGGATGGCGACCGGGGAGTCCTTCGTCCTGTTCGCCGAGGGGACGAGTTCAGCGGGGCTGGACGTGCTGCCGCTCAAGACCTCGCTGCTCTCGGTGGCCGAGCCCGCGGTGCTCGAGCGGCCGGTCGCGGTCCAGCCCGTGCTGCTGGCCTGGCGGCGGCTCGCGAGCGGCGAGCCGATCGACGAGACCAACGCCGACCTCTATGCCTGGTGGGGCGATGCGGCGCTTCTGCCTCATCTCTGGCGCGTGCTGCACCTCGAGGGCGTCGAGGTCGTCGTCCGGCTCGGCGAGCCCGTGCTCTCCTGGTCGGTGTCGAGCCGCAAGATCCTCGGGGCCGAGCTGCGCGCCCGGCTGCGGGCCGGCCTCGCCGAGGCCCGGGCCGCCCTGGAATCGGCCGAGAGACGGGCCGTGGCGCTCGCCTGAGCGTCTTCCGACGGGACACCGCGGCGGTACCCGAAGGTCGATCGGCCGTCGGTCCCCGGCGATCGCCGCGAACGATCGCGGATCAGCCGGTTCGACCGCGCGCCGGGAGACGATCCGCGAAACCGCGCCGCGGATGCGAGCCGTAGGGTGAGGCCGGCCACGGATCGAAAAGAAGCGGCCGGAAAAAGAAAGGAGGCCGAAGCCTCCTTGTCAGATCGGACCTGCGTGTGCGGGCTTACGCCTCTTTATGAAGAAGAGTTTACCGAACCGCGAGCATCCGGCAAGAGGCGAAAACCGCGAATCTCAGAGCCGTTTTTCAACTATCAGTTTCTTGATCTCGGCGATCGCCTTGGCCGGATTGAGGCCCTTGGGACAGGTGTTCGTGCAGTTCAGGATCGTGTGGCAGCGATAGAGCTTGAACGGATCCTCGAGCTCCTCGAGCCGTTCGGCGGTCGCCTCGTCGCGCGAGTCGGCGAGCCAGCGGTAGGCCTGGAGCAGTGCCGCGGGCCCGAGATAGCGGTCTCCGTTCCACCAATAGGAAGGACAGGCAGTGGAGCAGCAGGCGCAGAGGATGCATTCGTAGAGCCCGTCCAGCCGCTCCCGTTCGGCCGGACTCTGCCGCCGCTCCTTGGCGGGTGCGGGGGTGTAGGTCTTGAGCCAGGGTTCGATCGACTCGTACTGCGCCCAGAAGGTCGAGAAATCGACCACCAGGTCCTTGATCACCTGCATGTGCGGCAGCGGGTAGATCTTGATCGTGCCCGACACCTCCTCGATCGGCTTGGTGCAGGCGAGCGTGTTGTGGCCGTCGATGTTCATCGCACAGCTGCCGCAGATCCCCTCGCGGCAGGAGCGACGGTAGGTGAGCGTGCTGTCGACCTCGGTCTTGATCTTGATCAGGGCGTCCAGGACCATAGGACCGCAGTCGGCCAGATCGATCGTGAAGGTGTCGAGT
>DAIOUO010000460.1:0-2345 GCA_036759485.1 Geminicoccaceae bacterium
CACGAGACCCCCGGTGTGGGATCGCCTGATACCACCCGCTCCCCCGACCGAAGCCCTCGACAGCCGGGCTACGAACCCGGGTCGCCTCGTCACCGCTTGCCTCCCTCGCCCTCGATCCGAGGCGCGCTCTCCTCCCCGGCGGTCCCGTCCGGGTCGGGGTTCCCCGGTTCCGGTACCTCCGGCTGCGCCACGAACTCGAAGACCCGGGCTTGCACACCGGGCGGTGCTTCGAGCCGGCGGATCCGCTCGCGCAGCTCGCCCGTCACGGGATCGACCCGGCGCTCGATCGCGAGCAGTGCGCCCGGCGCCAGATCGCGGGCGAGGGCCAGAGCGTCCTCGAGCAGCTCGACCGCGGCCGCGAGTGCCGTCGCCCGATCGGGCGCGCCCGCGCGCTCGACCAGTCGGTCGGCGAGCAGGGAACGCAGCCGGTCGAGCTCCGCGGGGTCGATCGGGCCGGCGGCGGCGAGGCTCGCGAAGCCGAAGCTCGCGATCCCGAGAAAGCCCTGGGCGAAGGCGAGCCGCACCTTGGGGTCGAGCGTCTCGGGATCGACGCCGGCCCAGAGCGGGCTTCCGGTCACGAGCCACTCGCCCTCGGCAGCGGCGGCCGGGAACACCCGCTCGTCGCTCGTATCGAGCCGGATCGCTCGTAACAGACGCAACGCGCTCGACCTCCTCTTCTACACCCGCGGATACACCCGCGGAGCCGCGGCCCCCGTCCGCGTGCCCAGCGTGGTTCGACCGCTGCCGGCATCGTGGCACCCTCGCGGCCCGTGCGCCACGCCCACGGCCCGACGCTCTCCCGAAGCGGGGCGTGCCGTGCCGGACTCGAGCGGGGCTTTCCGTCGTCCCCTGTCGAAGACGGCCGGGGCGGAGATCGTCCGGCGGCCGCCGGTCGCGGCTCGGGCGGATCTGCCGGGAGCGGCTCGGGGCCGAGCCCGTCAAGCCGCGCGGGATCGCGCGCGGCGCAGCCCGACGTTCCGCGCCCGGTACGCGAGGTACGGGCCCCACCCCACACGCGCGCGAAACGAGCGCCGCGGCCGATCTGGTCGAAGTCCGCTTCCTCCGGGGACGGTCTTTCCCGCTCCGGAAAAGACCGCCCGTGGGCATCCACGAGGTATTCGCTCTCGCTCCGGTGGCGACCATGACGGCAACGTACCGCCCCGACGTCCTCGACCGCGGCCCGCCACCCGCGAGACCGGCGGGCCCGCCGCTCGCCCCGCCTGCCGTCGCGCCGACGCCGCGACTCCCTCCACCGGCACCCGGCCCCGACCAAGAAGACCGACTCGCGCCACGGCGCGTTGCCTGTGCCCCTTAAGGGGACCGATCGAGATCGCCCCGCGCCCGTGGAGACGACCGCCGGCGGCGGCAGCACCGTTGCCCGCATGCGCCGACGGTCTCACCGATCGGTAGCGGCCCGGAGCGCTCGGACGGGACGCGGTAGCGCCGGTGCCGCGGGGCTCGCGGCGAGGCCGCGGGACGGGCCGGGGAGCCGATCGGGTCCGGCTGCCCCGCGGGCGGGTGCGAACCAGGGCGCCGGACGGCTCGCGGACGCTCGCGACGCCGAGAGTCCGGCCGTTCGATGCCGTCGCTGCGTCGGCCCTCGTCGTCCGTCCGCCCGGGGGTCTGGGGTCGCGCCTCGTCGGCGCGTGCCCCGCCACACCTTCGGCCGGGGGTTCCCGGACCGCCCCCGCGCGCTCGTCGGTGCGGCTCGGCGGCGCCTTCCGCCGAGGACGAGGGGGGCGGAGCCCGGCCGGCGAGCGGTCTCCCGCCGAACCGGGCCGAGGGGGCCGACGGCCGGTCGTCGCTGCGAGGCTCCACGCCCGGAGAGGAGTGGGGGCGCGCGGCCGGCCGTTTCCGGCGGTCGGCCGCCGGCCGCCGAGCCGATCGTTTCGCGCGGCCGCAGCGATCGCCCGTACCGTTTCGAGCTTCGCGGCCGTCGCTCGTCTTCGGTCACGGGTTCGGCGGCGGGCACCGGAAGGGCCTCGCGTCGCGCGGTCCCGGCGAGCTTCGGCGGGTCCGGTCACCCCCTCGCATCGCCGCCCGTGGGAGCACCGTACCGCCGGCTTCTCGCGCCCGCGGGGCAGCGAGCGCGCTCCGGTGCCTCGGTCTTCCCGGTGGCGCGGGCCGGCATTCTCCGTCCCGCCTCGGCCGCCGTCCCGTCCTCGGCCGTGGTCCGGGTCCCGAACGCCGCGTCCAAGGGGCGGTCGGCTTCCGTCCGGCGGCCGGTGGCGGCTGGCGGCTCGACACCGCGAACGACGTGTTCGGCGCGACCGGCCGCCGGTTCGGGCGCAGCCCCGGGGACAGCGCACTCGCCCTCTTCACTGGTCGCGGAGGCGGGCTACCGC
>DAIOUO010000461.1:0-2342 GCA_036759485.1 Geminicoccaceae bacterium
GGCGGGAGCGGGCGTCCCGGGGAAAAGCGCGGCGAACCTCAGTTCTTGACCTTCTCGCCCGCCTTCTCGATCGCCCGGCCGGTCTTCTCCAGATTCTCGCCGGTGTCCTTCTTGAGACCGCGCCAAGTGTCGCCGCAGCCGGCGAGGAACGCGGGTGCAGCGAGCAGGAGTGCCAGGAGCAGGCGGCGGGCGTGGAACGGCCGGGACATGGTTCTCCCCCTGCGATCGAGACGACGAGGTGAGGGTAAGGAGCGCCCCCGCCCTCGGCAACCCGACCGCTTGACACTGCCCGGGCGAGGGGCAGGTTGGCGAGAAGGCCCGCGGCGGAAGGCGTCCGTGGTGCGATTCTTGCGGGAGGCAGCTCGATGCGAAGCGTGTTGTTGGGCGGTGCCGCGCTCCTGGCGCTCTCGGTCGGTCCGGTCGGCGAGGCGCTCGCCAAGAACACGCTGCGCTGGGCGAGCCAGGGCGACGCCTTGACCATGGATCCGCACGCCCAGAACGAAGGCCCGACCAACACCATGGGCCAGCAGATCTACGAGCCGCTGATCAACCGCAACCCGAAGCTCGAGCTCGTGCCTTCGCTCGCGATCGAGTGGAAGGCGATCGAGCCCACCGTCTGGGAGTTCAAGCTCCGGCCCGGCGTGAAGTTCCACGACGGTGCCGACCTCGATGCCGAGGACGTGGTCTTCTCGATCAATCGGGCGCGCTCGGAGACCTCCGACTTCAAGGGCTACCTGACCTCGGTGACCGAGGTCCTGGCGACCGATGCCGGCACGGTGCGGATCGTCACCGGCAAGGGGCCGAACCCGATCCTCCCGAACCAGCTCACCGAGGTCCATGTCATGGACAAGGGCTGGGCAGAGAAACACAACGTCACGAAGCCTCAGAACTACAAGGGCGGCGAGGAGACCTACGCGGTCCGCAACGCCAACGGCACGGGACCCTTCAGGCTCGTCCGCCGCGAGCCGGACGTGCGCACCGTCCTCGAGAAGAACCCGAACTGGTGGGGGCTCGGGCAAGAACCACACAATGTCGACGAGATCGTCTACACCCCCGTCAAGAACGACGCCACGCGGGTGGCCGCACTGCTCTCGGGCGAACTCGACTTCGTTCTCGATCCGCCGCTCCAGGACATCGAACGGCTCAGGAAGACGCCGGGACTGAAGGTTCTCCAGACCCCGCAGATCCGCACGATCTTCCTCGGCATGGACATAGCCCGGCCCGAACTGCGCGCCTCCAACGTCAAGGGCAAGAACCCCTTCGCGGACAAGCGGGTACGCGAGGCGATCTACCGCGCGATCGACATGGAGGCGATCCACACCAAGGTCATGCGGGGACTCTCGGCCAATGCCGGGATCATCACCGCGCCGGGCGTGCACGGCTACACCAAGGAGCTCGACCAGCGGTTGCCCTTCGATCTCGCCAAGGCCAAGGCCCTGCTCGCCGAGGCGGGCTATCCCGACGGCTTCGAGGTGACCCTCTCCTGCCCGAACGACCGTTACATCAACGACGAGGCGATCTGTCAGGCGATCACCGGCATGCTCGGCCGCGCCGGGATCAAGGTCAATCTCCGCTCGCAGACCAAATCGATTCACTTCCAGGAGCTGCAGAACAAACAGCAGGACTTCTACATGCTGGGATGGGGCGTACCGACGCTCGACAGCCACTACGTCTTCAATTTCCTCTACAAGACGGGGGGCGGCTGGAACCACACGGGCTACAGCAATCCACGGGTCGACGAGCTCACCGCGGCCATGGAGACCACCATCGACCTCGCCAAGCGTGACGCGCTGATCGCCGAGGCCTGGAAGATCGTCAAAGAGGACATCGTCTACGTCCCGCTCCACCACCAGGTCATCACCTGGGCCCTGCGCGATCGGATCGAGATGCCGATCGAACCGAACGACAGCCCGCAATTCGCCTGGGCCCGCTTCAAGAACTGAGGCGACGGGAACCTCGAGAGGCCCGTTGGCTGTGTCTACGATCCTACGACCGGTCCTCGCGGGCCTCTTCCTCGCCCTCCTCCTCGTGCCCGCCGACGCGGCGATCGCGGCCGAGCCCGCCGCACCCTGGCCGGTCGCCCTCGAGGGCGGGCCGCCGCCCCACCCGCGGGCGCACTGGGGACGGCTCGCCAACGGCCTGCGCTGGGTCGTGCTGCCCAATCCGCGCCCCGAGGGGGCGGCGAGCCTGCGCCTTCTGGTCGAGGTCGGCTCGCGGCACGAGCGGCCGCAGGAGCGGGGTGTGGCCCATCTCCTCGAGCACATGGCCTTTCGCGGCTCGAGCGGGCTCGCCCCGGGCGAGCTCGCCGCCTCGCTCGCCCGGCTCGGTGCGGCCATGGGCCC
>DAIOUO010000462.1:0-2335 GCA_036759485.1 Geminicoccaceae bacterium
GGCTCGAACCCGCCGCGATCGCCGATCTCCTGGGACCCGCCCGGATCGCCGCTGCCGACTCTGCCAAGCTCGCCCGCATCTGGCTCGAGCCCGCCGTCCGCCTGGGTCCGGACACGAGTGAGCGCTTCGCCGGCCTCACCACCACCGACGGGCGCCGGTCGGACGGTTTCGTTCGCACCCGGCTCCGGCTCGCCCGGGACAGCGCGGCGGCAGAGACCGGCTTCCTGTTCGCCGAGGAGACGGTCGCCGCGGGCACCCGATTCTCGTTCTCGGCCGAGCTTCACCTGGGGAAGCCCGAGCTCGATCCCTCGCACCCCGACGTCCGGGCTCTCGCACGGCTCCTGCGACCCCTTCTGAGCGAGGAGGGGCTCCCGCTCGGCGCCGGGGCACGTTTCGCGGAGGGACGTGTGCGGCTCGCTGCGACGAAGCTCGGTGCCGAGCTTCAGCGGCTCGATCCGGGCACGGGCATGCTCGTGGAGGAGGCTCGGCCCGACATCGTGGAAGCCCTGTGCGCGGCAGCGGCTCCGGCCCGCGCCGGTGCCGCGCGGCGCTGGCATCTGACGTTCCGCTGCGAGGGCCCGTTCCTCTCGATCCGCGAGAACCGTTCCGCGCCACCGCCCGGGGAGCCCCAGATCGTGCCGCTGGAGCGCGCGGGAGAGCCCGCGCTCTGGCCGAGCTCTCTGCTGGGTGCCTTGCGCGCCCGGGCCGGTTGGCTCGTGCGCCGCGAGCGGTTGCGCGGCAAGGCGCCGGACGCCTGGTTCGCCGATCGCGAGGGCGAACCCACGACGCGGGTCGACGATCGGAGTTTCGTCTGCCCGGGCCCGATGGCCGTCGCGAAGCTCTCGGCGCTCGAGCGGCTGTTCGGCGTAGCCGGCTGGCGGGGCGAGCTCGCCCTCGAAGGGCTGCGGTTCTGCGGCGAGACGAACGCGCGGCACGTCGCGCAGAGCGTCTCGATCGACCGGCTGACCGGTGGGGCTCGGGAAGGCGCCCTCTTCGCCGAGGAGACCTTCCTCTTCCCCGTGTTCGCGGCCGTTCTCTCCTGGCGACCCCGCGGCGAGGGCCTCGTGCCCGGCGCTCGGCGTGATGCCGATGCAGCCCTTCTGAAGCTGCTGCTGGGCGATCTCCAGAAGGAAATCCTGTTCCTCGGTCACGGTGCCGCCAAAGGGTTCGGCTGGTTCCGCGTCGAGGTGTCCGAGGAGGGCTCGGCCGATGCCGACCGACCGTGAGCGGTTCGAAGCCGCGGCCGGTATGACCCCGCCGCGGCGGGCACCCTACAATTTCGTGCCGTTCGACGACGTCGTCCTGCCCTCCCCGCTGGGGCCGGCCGGACCGAGCCACGCCGAGCCGCTCGAGGACGGGATCTGCGGCGAGCTCGAGGTCACCTGGACGGTCGAGACCCCGCTCCTGATCGGCGGGCGGAGCAACGACGAGCCGGTCCGGCTCGGTGAGGGCGGCCCCTTCGTCGTCCCGGGCGCGAGCCTTCGGGGCACGATCCGCGCGGTCCTCGAGATCGCCGCCTACGGCCGGACACGTTTCGTCGACGACCGCAGGTTTTCCTTGCGCGACTTCGATCACGAGACGTGGAAGGCCATCGTCCGCCTCCGAGGCCCGAGAGATCGCCCGCGGGCGGGCTGGCTCGAGAAGACCGCGAGCGGCATCGAGCTGCGCGAGGTCGACTGGGAGCCGGTGCCGATCGAGGCGATCTGCCGGGTGCTCGACCTCCCCGCGACCGACCACTGCAACGCCTGGCACCGGCTCTCGCTCCACGAGCGGCACGAGCTTCTCCAACGGAAGAGGATGGCGGGGTCGGTCGACCTCGGCGGCATCGTGCCCCGGCTCGCCGGCCGGAAGGGCACGCTCGTCGTCGCCGGCGCGGTCAAGAGCGTGGTGGACCGAGCGAACACCGGGCGGGGGCAGCCGACCAACAAGAAGTCCGAGGCCGCGTTCCTCGATGGTGAGAAGAACGTCTATCCGATCGGCGAGACGGCCTTCCGCGTCTTCGCCGAAATCCAGCCCGAGGACGGTGCCGGACACACGGAACGGCCAGTGGCCAACTGGTCCTACTGGCGGCCCCGCTTCGAGCGGGGCGAGCCCGTCCCGGTCTTCTTCCACGGCGATCCGGAAAAGGCGCGCGCCGGCTGCCCCGACCCGCGCGTATTCTTCGTGTCGTTGACGCGCTTCTATCGGGTGCCCTTCGGCAACACGATCCACGACCTTCTCGCCCGTAGCCAGGCGGATCGGCCGCCC
Organism: Geminicoccaceae bacterium; assembly: GCA_036759485.1. GTDB lineage: Bacteria > Pseudomonadota > Alphaproteobacteria > Geminicoccales > Geminicoccaceae > JANXAZ01. The sequence goes on from DAIOUO010000462.1 coordinate 2,248, forward strand.
GAAGGCCTCGAGCCCGTCGATCTCGACTTCGTCGAGGCGCTGTTCGGCACCACCCCCCGATCGGAGCCCGCGACCGAGCGGGCCCGCC
>DAIOUO010000463.1:0-2330 GCA_036759485.1 Geminicoccaceae bacterium
GCCGTGGACGTGGAGCCGGCCGACGTCGGGCGGAACGACGTGGCCGACCGCCGTCGCGACATCGGGGCGAGCCGGGCCGGCGACCGGCAGCCGTCGCCCGTCGAAACGAGTTCGGCGCGTCGCATGCGGCCGGCTCGACCTCGCGCGGTCAGAGGCCGGGCGGAGCGGCAGCGAGAGAGCCGCTCCGCGGCGATCGGCCGGCGAGCGAGCACGCCGCGGCCCTCGCCGGCCGCGACCGACCCGATTGTGGCCCGACCGATCGGCCGGCCGAACGGACCGCCATCGACACGACCCGCTGGATGTCGCGCGGCGAGAGCGGTGTTCACGAGCGGCCAGCGACCCTGCGCCGGTTCGGCCTCGAATGCGGTCCGCCGGGCGCGCCGGTTCCCGGGGTAGCCCCCGAACCCGAGGCGCGTGTCGTCGACGATCGTGACCACCTTCTCGTCCGCGATCGACCCGGGAGCCGCGCACTCCATCCGCCGCCTCGCCAGGCCGGGCTCGACGCCCGGCCGGTCGCGACTGGCCCGGGTGCCGCGCACCGAGCGGCGGAGCCGGGGCCGATCGTCGCAGCGGCTTCGGGCGGCATCGAGCGGGGCGGCACGGCCCGAGAGCGTCGCGAGGACGGCCGTCCACCGGGCCTCGTTCGTCGGCCCCTTCCCGCGCGACAGGGGCTCGGCGCGGCGCCCCCCGGCGATTGCGATGCTCGCGCTCGATCGCCAGGGAAAGCTTCGGCGGAACGGACCGAGCTCGGCGGCTCGCGGGCCGGCCGGGACCGCCCTCCTGGGTCCGAGGCGTCGACCTCGAGAGCCGTTCGCCGCCGACGATGCCCGTCCGCCGCCCGGCCGGTGGCTAGGGCAGCGGCTCGAACCAGAGAGGCGTGTTGTAGTCGATCGTCACCTCCTCGCCGGCCTCGATCGGCCGCAGCGCCACGAGCTCGATCAGGCAGCCCAAGGGGCCGCCGTCGACGTAGCGCCAGTCGGCGTTGGGAGGGACCGCGTGGTTGACGAGGGTCAACAGACCGAGTGCCAGCCAGGCCTCGAACTCGGGCCCGTCGCCCGTGAAGTAGTGTTTGGCGAGGCGCGTTCGATCGAGCCGGGCGCAGTCCTCGCGGTCGAGCGCGAGGGTCGGGCAGCGACACAAGACCCGCCCCGCTTCGATCGACCGGCGGGCGAACACGCCGCGGCCCTTGCCGGGGACGGCGCGCAGATCGAGCAGCCGCTCGCCGCCCACGATCGCGGTGCGCCGGCGGCGCGGCGGGCCCGCGCTCACGGCAGGGCCTCGAACCAGAGCGGGCAATTGTAGTCGATCGTGAGCTCCTCGCCCGGGCGCAGCGCCCGCCGGGTCCACGGCACGACCGACCAGCCGGTCAGCGGATCCCGGCGCCAGTCGAGCTCGAGGCTGGGCGGCAGGCCGTGGTTCACGAGCGTGAGCCAGCCGAGCACGATCACACCCACCCCGTCCCGCTCGGGATGGGCGAAATAGTGGTGGCGGAAGCGGGTCCGCTCGATCGGTTCGACGTCCTCGGGATCGAGCTCGAACACGGGCTGCGGGTCGAACGGGACGCCGGCCGGCAAGGGCTCGGCCGCGAACACGCCGAGGCCCTTGGCCCCGGCCGGGGCGATCAGGACCGGACCGATCCGCACGGCGGCACCTCGCACCCGCCCAGGACCTTGACGAAGAAGGCCTTGCCGTCGCCCGGGGCGTAGAAGTCGGGGAGCGTCGCCTCGAGACGGTAGCCGCGGGCGGCGTAGAAGGCGCGAGTCGGCGCGTAGCGTTCGGTGGTCGAGGTCTCGACATAGACCCGGCGGCCGCCGGCCGCGGCGATCCGCGCCTCGGCCGCGGCGAGGAGTGCCGTGCCGAGGCCCCGGCCCCCCCGGTCGGGGCGGACGGCTATCCAGTAGAGGTCGAAGCTGCCCTCGGTCCCCGCGATCGGGCCGAAGCAGACATAGCCCGCCAGCCCGCGCACGTCGTCGGCCAACACGAAGTGGTAGCCCGAGGCTTCGGGACCGCGGGCGAGGCAGTCTTCGACGAGCTCGCGGGCGATCGCCACCTCGCTCGGGCGAAAGAAGCCGGTGGCGGCGACCAGGCGCTCGACGGCATCCGCATCCGCCGGAACCGGGCCGTCGCGCCAGCGGCGGATCGGCGCGTCGAGCGTGCCGACGCCGCCGGGGCGAAGAAGCGGCGTGCTCACGGTCGTCGCCCGTGCCTCCGGCTTCGCCCGGCGCCGATGCGCCCGCGCCCCCCGGCCGGATCGAACGGACGCCGTCTCGGTTGGCCGGGCGGGGCCGTGCTCCCGGCGGCGAGGAGCCGCTCGACGGGATCCGCATCGG
>DAIOUO010000464.1:0-2325 GCA_036759485.1 Geminicoccaceae bacterium
CCCTCGGCCTACGGCGAGCCGATGCCGCTCACCCGTCGCATCGACGAGGAGTCGCGGGCCCACGAGCTCCTCGACCGCGACCTCCCGTTCACCTGCCCGATCCACATCCTGCACGGCCGACAGGACCGCGACGTGCCGCTCTCCCTCTCGCTCGCGCTGATCGAGCGCCTGGTCCGGGCCAAGGTGACGCTCGAGGTGGTCGAGGACGGCGACCATCGGCTCTCGCGCGAGAGCGATCTCGCCCGCCTCGAGGCGGCGGTCGAGCGGATCCGGGCGGCGGCCTCGACCGGGTCCGGGTGAGGCGGCTCAGGCGGTCGTGCGGTGCCGGCCGAGCCAGGGGTCGAGGGCGAGCCGACCGGGGCCGCGGGCGGCGAGGTAGAGGAGCGCCACCGCCCAGGTGCCGTGGGTCGGCCAGGCGTCGGGATAGACGAAGAGCTGGATCACGAGGGTCATCGCGAGCAGGGCGAGGGCGGCGAAACGGGTGCCGAGCCCGAGCACGAGAAGCGGCGGGAACAGGTGCTCGGCGGTGGTCGCGAGGTAGGCGGCGAGCTCGGCCGGGAGCACCGGCAGTCGGTACTCGTCCCTGAACAGATCGACCGTGAACGCGCCGAGCCGCGGCCAGCCGAGTTCGAGCCGCCCGGCCAGCGGATCGAGGGCGAACCCCTCGACCTTGGTCTGGCCGGAGCGCCAGAACACGCCGGCGATCGACAGGCGGGCGAGAAGCGCCGAAAGGTCGTGCGGGATGCGCTCGAGCAGCGCGGTCGCGGCGTGCAGGAGGGCGGCCCAGCGGCCGAGCGGCGCCGGCCGGCGACCGGGGGAAGGACCGGCGACCATCATCGCGGGATCTCCCCCTGTTCCAGGCGAACGACGAGCCCCGCGCCCAAGAGGAGGGCCAGGGCCGCCGGCAGATCGAACTCGGCGGTCGAAAGAAGCGCCGCTCGCGCTGCCGCCCCGAGCGGCTCGCCGGCGCCGAGTGCGGCGAAGAACCCGGCCGCGCCCCTCGGCAGGGCGCGGACCACTACGTCCTCGCCCGAACGCCAGACGAGCGCGTCCTCGGCCCGGGCGAGATCGAGGGCTCGCAGCGCCGCCTCGACCGCCGCCGGATCGGGCTCCTGGTGGGCGCTCCAGAGCGAGACGATCGCGAAGCGCGAGACCACGAGCTCGACCGAGGGGTGGAGGAGCAGCCGCAGCCCGGGCAGCGCCGCGGGTGCCAGGGCGGCGAGCGCGTCGGCACCGATCGGCTCGGCGTCGACGGCGTGGAAGGCGCGGCTGCGGGCCGCCTCGAGGGCGGCGAGATCGGGCAGGTAGGGCAACGCCGCGACCGGCGAAAAACCGGCGAGGAAGCCGGGCAACTCGTCGCCCCAGGTGAACAGGAGCGGCGAGCGCGGCGGTCGGGCGGCGAGGAGGGCGCGCGCGGTGGCGCGGAAGGCGTCGCGACCGAGGAGCGCAGCGGTCACGGGGAAGCGGGCCTCGAGCGCCGCCACGAGCGAGGCCACCACATTGTTGCGGTAGATCGCGAAGCGGCGCGCCGGATCGCCGCCCTGCCCGGTCACGAGCCCCTCCGGCGGCGGCAGGGAGGGGTCGAGGAGCGCTGCGGCGAAGCGAGCCTCGAGGGCGGCGTCCATCAGGCGGCCCTTTCGATCGAAGGGGCGAGGACGTCGCGCGCGACCGCCTCGGCGCGCGCCGCCTCCTCGACCAGGCGGGCCGGTGGCGGCACGTCGTTGTCCCACTCGATCAGGGTCGGGCAGGGCCCGATCCGGGCGATCACGAAGGCGTAGAGCGCCCAGACCGGGTCGGCGACCGGCCGGTCGTGGGCGTCGATCAGGAGCGGGGCGCCGTCGAGGTCGCGATCCGGCGCGGCGCCCGCGAGGTGGATCTCCTCGACCCGCTCGAGCGGGAAGCGCTCGAGATAGGCGAACGGATCGAAGCCGTGGTTGACGGCCGAGACCCAGACATTGTTGACGTCGAGTAGAAGGCCGCAGCCGGTGGTGCGCGACAGCTCGGCGAGGAAGTCGACCTCGTCCAGGCAGGACGACTGGAAGCGCAGATAGGTCGAGGGGTTCTCGAGCAGGATCGGGCGAGCCAGGGCGCGCTGCAGCTGCTCGATGTGGGCGGCGACGCGGGCGAGGGTCGGCCGGTCGTAGGCCACCGGCAACAAGTCGTTCAGGTAGAAGGACCCGTGGCTCGACCAGGCGAGGTGCTCGGAGAAGCTTTCCGGCTGGTAGCGGTCGCAGAGCCGCCGCAGGCGGGCGAGGTGGTCGCGGTCCAGCCGGTCCGGGCCGCCGATGGACAGCCCCACCCCGTGCAGCGAAAGCGCGTAGTCGG
>DAIOUO010000465.1:0-2325 GCA_036759485.1 Geminicoccaceae bacterium
CATCTCGGCGGTTTCGTGACAACCGCCGGCGGGCCGCGACCGGTGCCGGCGCGGCCGCCGACCGGCTCGGGTCGGCGGGCTCTGTCAACCTTCCGTTAAGGGATCAGGTTAAGGGATCAGGCGGTAAAGGAAGCCGGCGACGGAGCAGAGAGGACGGCGGTCGTGACGGAGCGGCGCACGGCGATGCTCGGGTCCATGCCCGGCCGATATCGAGGTCGGCCGCAGCGGCGGTGGGGCTTCGGCCGCCTCGGATCCGGCCGTTGCGGCCGCGCCGCGCTCGGTTCGAACGACGGCGCGGGTGCCGTCGAGTTCGCGCTCCTCGTCCCGGTCTTCGTGGTGCTCGTGATGGGGGCGCTGCAGTTCGGCTGGATCCTGTTCGTCCGCCACGAGCTCTACGCGGCGGCACAACAGGTCTGTCGCCAGCTCGCACTCGGGGCCGACGATGCGAACAGCGCGACCGCCGCGCTGCAGGACGAGATGCAGCGGCTCGGGGCGCAGGGGACGATCCGGGTCGTCGCGCCGACACCCGCGGTCGACGCCCTCGTCGAGATCCGAGTGCCGATGGCGCGGCTCGTCTGGACCGAGCTGTTCCGCCCGATGGTCGGCACCCAAGAGATCCAGGTGCGCGTGGTCTACCGGAGCGCGAGCCGGACGAGCGCGGCCGCCCGTCCGGTCTTCCCCGCGGGTCCGCTCGTGGCACGGGGCCGAGGCCCGGTGCGCGAACCGGGCGGAGGGTCCAGAGTCCAGCCAGGAGGAGCCGTATCGTGAACATCGCCCGAGGGAGCGGCGTGCACCGGGCCGGGCTGCTGCGGGACCGAAGAGGCGGCATCGCCGTGCTCACGGCGTTGAGCGCGCCGATCCTCGCGGGCTTCGCCGCGCTCGCGATCGACGTCGGCCGTGCCTACATGGTCCGCACCGAACTCCAGAGCACCGCCGACGCGGCGGCGCTCGCCGCCGCTGCGAAGCTTCCGAACGGCAGCGCGGCCCTCGCCGAGGCGCGCGCGATCGTGGCCCAGAACCTCGCCTCTTCCGAGCACGGCGACGTGCTCGCCGACGGCGACCTCGTGATCGGCACCTGGGAGCCGGGCAGCCGTGCCTTCACCCCGGGCGGCGCCTCGCCCAACGCGGTCCAGGTGACGCTCCGGCGCAGCGCCGCCAACGGCAATCCCCTGCCGACCTTCTTCGCGCGCCTCTTGGGTACCGAGGTTTTCGACCTCCACGCGCGATCGATCGCCGGGCCGGTGCGCGAGCCGATCTGTCTGATGGCCATGCATCCGACGCGCAAGCACACCTTCCTCCTCACCGGACCGGTCCGCATCACCGCGCCCGATTGCAACATCTTCGCGAATTCCAACCATCCCGACGACGTCGTCGACCCGAAGCACCAACAAGCCTTCGTCACCGCCAGATCCGTCCAGGCCATCGGTTACGGGCATCATTACCTCGAGAACGTGAAGCCGCCGCTCGAATACGCTCCCTATCCTATTCCCGACCCGCTCGGGACCATGACTCTGCCGCCGGCCGGCGGTTGCGCGGCGAACGGCCTCAGGCTCAGCGGGGGCAATCACACACTCTCGCCCGGCACCTATTGCGGCGGGTTGCAGATCACGAGCGGTGCGACCGTCACCTTGCGGGCGGGCGAGTACCATGTCCGCGGCGGCCCGCTCGTGGTCGACCGGTCGTCGCTCGAAGGCAAGGACGTCGTCTTCTTCCTCGCCGACAGGACGGCCGAACTCGACTTCACGAACGCCACGGTACGGCTCTCCGGTCGGCGCGCCGGTCCCTATGCCGGGATCGTGATCGCGGCGGTGCGCGAGGCGATGCAGCACGTCTTCGAAAACTCCCGCCTCGACCTCGAGGGCGTGGTCTATCTGCTCCGTGGCGACGTGACCTGGATCCACGCCGGCGCGCCGCCGAACGATGCCGAATGGACGGCGATGATCGTCGACGGTTTCACCTTCGAGGGCAGCGGGGAGCTTCGGATCAACTTCCGGCCGTACCTGAGTTCGGTCCCCTATCCCGATCGGCTCAAGGTGATCCCGCGCCGCGGCTTCGCGCTCCTCCAATGAACCGACCCGGCCGCTCGCCGATTACCGTGATCGGCCGCTCGAGGGCCGCCCCGGTGGCGGAGCCGCGCGGGCGCCCGCTCTCCGCCGAAGGCGGCCGAAGGCCAGGTCTTCCTCGCAACCCCGATCGGAGATCCGACCGATGCTTCGCATCCTGCCGTCGACGATCGCCCTCGTGACGATCGGCACGCTCGCCGGCCCCGCACAGGCGCAGTGTTACACCCTCGTGCGCCACGAACAGCTGCTCGGACGCTACGTC
>DAIOUO010000466.1:0-2321 GCA_036759485.1 Geminicoccaceae bacterium
CCCTCGGTGAAGCCGCCCGTCTTGTCGAGCTTGAGGTTGACGACCTCGTAACGGCCGACGAGCCGGTCGAGGCTGTCGGCGGCGTGCACGCTCTCGTCGGCGCCGACGGGGACCGGGTGGGGGATGTCGGCGAGCATGGCGTCCTGGCCCGCCGGCAGCGGCTGCTCGACCAGGGCGACGCCGCATTCGGCCATCACGTCGAGCCAGGAGGCGACCCAGTCCGGGTGCCAGGACTCGTTGGCGTCGACCAGGAGCTTGGCCTTGGGGGCCGCGGCGCGGACCGCGCGGATGCGGGCGAGATCGCCCTCGCCGCCGAGCTTGACCTTGAGGATCGGCCGGTCGGCCGCCTGGCGAGCCGCCTCGGCCATCGCCTCCGGGGTGCCGAGGGAGAGGGTGAAGGCGGTGAGCACGGCCTTTGGCGCCTGGATCCCGGCGAGCCGCCAGACGGGCTTCTTGGCGAGCTTCGCTTCGAGGTCCCAGAGCGCGCAGTCGAGCGCGTTCCTGGCCGCACCGGGCGGCAGGGCCTTGGCGAGCTCGGCGCGGCCGCCGCCGCCCTCGATGAGCGCGCGCTGCGATTCGATCTGGGCGAGGACGCTCTCGACGGTCTCGCCGTAGCGGGCGTAGGGCACGCCCTCGCCTCGACCCCGGGCCTCGCCCTCCCGGATCTCGACCAGGACCACGTCGGCATGGGTCCGGGCGCCGCGGGCGATCGTGAAGGTGCCCCGGACCTTGAACCGCTCGTGGCGGGCCGCGAGGGTGCGGGCGCTCACCAGAGCGCGTCCGCGATGCGGCCGACGCCGTTGGCGATCGGATCGACCGTGGGGAGCCCGAGTTCGTCCTCGATGCGGGCGAGGCAGGCGGCGCGCGCGTCGGGCTCGAGCCGGTGGGTGTCGACCGCCACCCCGACCGCGCGGACCGAGGGATTGGTGAGACGGGCGGCGGCGAGGTTGGCCTCCAGACACTCGCGCAGGCCCGGCAGTTTCTGGTGCGGCAGGCCGCGCATGTGGGTGCGGGTCGGCTCGTGGCAGAGAACGAGCGCGTCGGGCTGGCTGCCGTGGATGAGGCCGAGCGTGACGCCGGCGAAGGCGGGGTGGAAGAGCGAACCCTGGCCCTCGATCACGTCCCAATGGTCGGGCTCGTTGTCCGGGCTCAACCACTCCGCCGCACCGGCGATGAAGTCGGCCACGACCGCGTCGATCGCCACACCCTCGCCCGCGATCATGACGCCGGTCTGACCGGTGCCGCGGAAGGTCGCTTTGCGGCCGCGTGCCTTGAGCTCCCGCTCGAGGGCGAGGGCCGTGTACTTCTTGCCGCAGGAGCAGTCGGTGCCGACCGTGAGCAGGCGCTTGCCGCTGCGCTTGATGCCGGTGCCGGTGCGGAAGCGCTGCTTGGGGTGACGGACGTCGAACAGGCTCTTGCCGGTGCGCGCCGCGGCCTCGGCCACCGCCGGGATGTCGGCCAATCGCTGGTGCAGGCCCGAGGCCACGTCGAGCCCGGCCTCGAGCGCCTCGACGATGATCGGGACCCAGTGCTCGGCGAGCCAGCCGCCCGAATTGGCGACCGCCACGATCATGGTGCGGGCGCCCGCGGCGGCGGCCTCGCGCACGCCCATCTCGGGCAGGCCGCAATCGGCCTTACAGCCGGGCAAGCGGAGCTGCGCGAGGCAGCGCTCCGGCCGCCAGTCCTTGAGCCCGTGCGCGGTCTTGGCCGCGAGCTGGTCTTGGACGTCGCCGAGGAACAGGAGGTAGGGCGGTCGCATCCGGCTCCGCTTCCGGCTCGAGGCGGGGACGGGCCCGCCGCCCGTCCGTTGCGATCGTACCCGGCCCTTTGGCCGTCAGCAACTTGCGGCCGCGCCCCGCTCTCCCGAAGGAGGGGGGGACCAGCCGGAGGGCGTAGGCGGATCAGAACCGGAAGAGGGTGAAGCGGGGGCTTTCCTTCCGCTCCTCGGCCGAGAGCCGGCCGTCGCGGTCGAAATCGGCGCGCACGAAGACGTCCGTCCGGGCGAGGCTGAACTCGAGCGCGCTCACCCGGCCGTCGCCGTCGCGGTCGGTCTCGGGGGCGATCGCCGGCAGCCGCTCGAGCTCGGCACGGGAGAGCCGGCCGTCGCGGTCGCGATCGCCGGCCTCGACGAGCGCGAGCGCCTCGTAGCGCGAGATCCAGCCGTCGCCGTCGGCGTCGAGCACGGCGAACCCGCGGCGGATCTCGGCGAGGTCGAGGGTGCCGTCGCGGTCGCGGTCGAGCCGGCGGAAGGTCTCGCGCGTGCCGGTTTGCCAGTCGCGGGCGCCCCCCCTCGCGCCGGGGGGCCGCGGCGGGCCGGCGGC
>DAIOUO010000467.1:0-2320 GCA_036759485.1 Geminicoccaceae bacterium
GTTGGCGGCGGCCCTCGTCGGGCTCGGCAAGCAGCTCGCCATGCACATCGCCGCCGCCAACCCGCTGGCCGTCGATCCGGCCGGGCTCGATCCGGCGGTGGTCGAGCGCGAGCGGGCGATCTTCGCCGAGCAGGCGCGCGCCTCGGGCAAGCCCGAGCCGATCGTCGCCAAGATGGTCGAAGGCCGGCTGCGGAAGTTCTACGAGGAGGCGGTGCTCATGGAGCAGGCCTTCGTCGTCGACCCGGACAAGCGGGTCAAGCAGGTGGTGGCCGCGGTGGCGGCGGAGGTCGGTGCGCCGATCACCGTGACCGGCTTCGTGCGCCTGCAACTCGGCGAGGGCATCGAGAAGGAGAGTAGCGATCTGGCGGCCGAGGTCGCCAAGCTGACCCGGTCCTGATCCGGAGGGCGGGGGAGCGCGCGGCGATGAACGAGCGCGAAGCGGGTCCCGCGACGGCACCGCGCTTCCGCCGCGTGCTCCTCAAGATGTCGGGCGAGGCGCTGCTCGGCGAGCGCGAGTTCGGTCACGACCGCAACGTGCTGCGCCGGCTGGCGGCCGACGTGGCGGCCGTGCACGCCATGGGCGTGCAGGTCTGCATGGTGATCGGCGGCGGCAACATCGTGCGCGGCAGCACCTTCGCTGCCGCCGGTGTGGAGCGCGCCACCGCCGACTACATGGGGATGCTCGGCACGGTCATCAACGCGCTCGCCGTGCAGAGCGTGATCGAGCAGCAGACCGGCATTCCGACCCGGGTGATGTCGGCCATCCCGATGAGCGCGGTCTGCGAACCCTATATCCGCCGTCGTGCGGTACGACACCTCGAGAAGGGCCGGGTGGTGATCTTCGCCGCCGGCACCGGTAACCCGTTCTTCACCACCGATACCGCAGCGGCGCTCAGGGCCGCCGAGACCGGCTGCGACTGCATCCTCAAGGGCACCCAGGTGGACGGGGTCTACTCGGCCGATCCCAAACGCGACCCCGCCGCCCGGCGCTTCGACCGGCTGAGCTATCTCGAGGTGCTGGCCCAGGACCTCAAGGTCATGGACGCCTCGGCGATCGCGCTCGCCCGCGAGAACCGGATCCCGATCATCGTCTTCTCGGTGCACGCCCCGGGCGCCTTCGCCCGCGCCGTCAGAGGAGAGGGGCCGCACACGATCATCACGGAGGAGGCGGCATGAGTGCCCAGGCACCCGACCTCAAGGAGCTCGCCCGGCGGATGGACGGGGCCGTCGAGGCGCTGCGCAAGGAGCTGCAGGGGCTGCGGACCGGGCGGGCGAACGCCAACCTCCTCGAGCCCGTCCAGGTCGAGGCCTATGGCGGCCACATGGCCCTCAAGGAGCTCGCTTCGATCAGCGTGCCGGAGCCGCGGATGCTGCTCGTCAACGTCTGGGACCGCGGGCTCGTCAAGGCGGTGGAGAAGGCGATCCGCGGCGCCGGGCTCGGCCTCAATCCGGTGACCGAGGGGCAGACGCTGCGGGTGCCCTTGCCCGAGCTCACCCAGGAGCGACGCAACGAGCTCGTCAAGGCCGCCCACAAATATGCCGAGCAGGCCCGGGTGGCGGTCCGCAATCTGCGGCACGAGGGATTGAACCAACTCAAGCGAGCCGACAAGGAGAGCCACCTCTCCGACGAGGAATACAAGCGGATCGGTGACGAGATCCAGAAGCTCACCGACCGCCACATCGAAGCGATCAACAAACTACTCGAGCAGAAAGAGAAGGACATCCGACAGGTCTGATGAGTGCGCTCGCCGCCGTCGAGGCGTGCCCGCCCGAGCCGGCGGCCGGTGCGCCTCCCGTTCACGTCGCGATCATCATGGACGGCAATCGTCGCTGGGCGCGGGCCCGCGGTCTGCCCACCGTGGCCGGCCATCGCGAGGGGGCCCGGGCGGTCCGCCGGGCGGTCGAGGGCTGCGTGCGGCTCGGGGTGCGCTACCTCACCCTGTTCGCCTTCTCGAGCGAAAACTGGCGGCGGCCGCTGAGCGAGATCGGCGAGCTCATGCGGCTCCTGCGTTTCTATCTGCAGAAGGAGATCGACGCGCTCGACGAGAACCGCGTGCGGCTTCGGGTGATCGGCGAGCGGGCGCGGCTCGACCGCGACATCGTGGAACTCATCGAACGGGCGGAGGCGCGCACCCGAAACCACAGCCGGCTCGATCTCGTGATCGCCCTCGACTATGGCGGCCGCCAGGAGATCGTGCGGGCGGCACGCGAGATCGCGCTCGCGGTGCGCGAGCGGCGGCTCGATCCCGCCGAGATCGACGAGCGGTTGTTCGCCCGGGCGCTCTACGCTGCCGACGTGCCCGACCCCGACCTGTTGATC
>DAIOUO010000468.1:0-2310 GCA_036759485.1 Geminicoccaceae bacterium
TTCACTCTCAGCACAGGAACTCGTTCATGGCAACCGCCCTGGCCGAGCTGCCTCGCTCCGCTCCCGACCTCCTCGCCGCCTGCGGCAGCGCGCTCGACGCCGCCCGCAACCTGCGCGAGCGTGCCCGCGAGCGGCTCGCCGCCCGGCTCGCCCCGGGCGGTCGGCTCGATCCCGAGCGACTCGAGCACGAGCAGCACGCCGCCCACGGCCTCGCCTGGCTCGAGGTCCACTTCCGTGCCCTCGAGGCCCTGCTGGAGTGGGCCGAGCGGCTGCGCGAGGCCGGCCGGCTCGGCGAGCGCGAACGACTCGAGCTCGCCTGGGGCTTCTCGGAATATCTGGCGCGGCTTTCGGGCGGCTGGCCGATGGCCCAGGGCGAGATCGTGCGGCCGCACGAGCTCGGTCTCCTCGAGGCCGATCTCTCGCCCCTGCGCGGCCCCGAGGTCACAGGCCTGGTGCGCGAGGGTGCACCACCCGAGGCCCGTCGGCGGCTCGCCGAGCTCCTCGAGCCCGGGGCGTTCGGCGATTCGGGGATCCTGGACGACAGCCTCGAGCTCGTCCGCGACCAGTTCCGCCGTTTCGCCGAGGCGCGCATCCGGCCCGAGGCGCATCGCTGGCATCTCGCGGATGCGCTGATCCCCGATTCGATCCTCGAGGAGCTCGCCGGGCTCGGCGTGTTCGGCCTCACCGTGCCCGAGGAGCACGGCGGCCTGGGGCTCGGCAAACTCGCCATGTGCCTCGTCACCGAAGAGCTCTCGCGGGGCTATATCGGCGTGGGCTCGCTGCCCACCCGCAACGAGATCGCGGGCGAGCTCGTGGCCTCCGCCGGGACGCCCGAGCAGAAGGCCCGCTTCCTGCCGCGGCTCGCCTCGGGTGCGCTCGTCCCCACGGCCGTCTTCACCGAGCCCGACACCGGCTCCGACCTCGCCAATCTCGAGACCCGCGCGGTGCTCGAGGACGGAGTCTGGCGCGTCACGGGTCAGAAGACCTGGATCACGCACGCCGCCCGGGCGGATTTCATGACCATCCTCTGCCGGACCCGGCCCGAGCGCGGCCACAAGGGCCTGTCGATCCTGTTGGCCGAGAAGCCGCGCGGAACGGAGGCGAACCCGTTTCCCGTCGAAGGCCTCACGGGTGGCGAGATCCCGGTCCTGGGCTATCGCGGGATGAAGGAGTACACGCTCTCCTTCGACCGCTTCGCCGTGCCGGCCGAGAACCTCTTGGGGGGGGTCGAGGGCCAGGGCTTCAAACAGCTCATGGCGACCTTCGAGAGCGCTCGGATCCAGACGGCCGCGCGGGCCGTGGGCGTCGCGGTGGCGGCGATCGAGGAGGGCCTGGCCTATGCCCGCGAGCGCCGGCAGTTCGGCAAGCCCTTGCTCGCCTTCCCGCGGGTGCATCAGAAACTCGCCTGGGCCGCGGTCGAGACGCAGCTCGCCCGCCAGCTCACCTTCTCCGCCGCCCGCGCCAAGGACGCGGGCAGGCGCTGCGATCTCGAAGCCGGGCTCGCCAAGCTCTTGGCCGCCCAGGTCGCCTGGACGGCGGCCGACAATGCGCTGCAGGTCCACGGCGGCAACGGCTACGCGCTCGAATACCCGATCTCGCGGATCCTGTGCGACGCCCGGATCCTCAACATTTTCGAGGGTGCCGCCGAGATCCAGGCGCAGGTGGTGGCGCGCCGGCTGCTCGAGGGCTGAGGGGCGAGCGTGTCAGCCGTCCCGGGTGAGGCCCGAAGGCGGGCGCTCGGGCGGGCGGCCGGTCGGTGGTGCACCCGCCCCCTGCAGATTGCCGAGATGGGCCGGCAGGCAGCGGGCACTCTTGAGCTCGAAGCCCTCGGGTGTCAGCTCGCGGACGATGTTGGCACGACCGTAGAAGCAGGCCTGGGCGTCGACCGCGTGGTCGCGCACCTCGCACAGCTCCGGCTCGCCCGCGAGACAGAGCACCAGGGTCAAGGTCGCGTTCATCGCCGCCCGTCCACCGTCGGTCGCCCTCGGCAGCTCTCTACGCACGAGCTCTGCCAACGGATCGCGGGCTGCGCAAGCACAGCGCCCGGGTCTCGCCTGCCGACCGTCGCACCGGAGCCTGCGAGGAAGACGGGCGGGCGCACGGCCCAGGCCGAGCTCGGGGCCGCACCTGCACCGGCTCCCTCACCGGAGGCCGAGGCCGAGACGGTCGCGGCCCGGGCCGGTGCCCAGCGCCCCCGGTCGGCGGCCGGTCCGGAGCCCGTGGGGGCGGGGCTCGCCGCCGCCGGCTGGCCGACCGAGGAGGAGGCCAGGCTCGATCCCGAGGCGGACGGGGGAGCGGAAGGGGAAGGTG
>DAIOUO010000469.1:0-2294 GCA_036759485.1 Geminicoccaceae bacterium
GCCAGACCCGCGGCCACGAGGGCGGCGATGGCACCGGTGACCGCAGGGGCCGCCATCGAGGTGCCGTCCATGATCCCGACCACGGCCGGGCCGGGCACCGCCGAGAGGATGGCCGTGCCGGGCGCCACCAGATCGACGCTCGCGCCGAAATCGGCGAAGGGGGCCACCTCGGCGAGCGGCCGGTCGGCGGCCGCGACCGCGACCGCCTTGCCGATGCAGGCGGGCCAGGCGATGCGGCCCGTGAGCCAGTCGTTGCCGGAGGCGGCGACGACGGCCGCACCCAGCGCCTCGAGGCGGGCGATCGCCGCGCTCACGTCCGGGTACTCGGCCTCGCAGGGGAAGCGGAAGCCGGTGCCGTGTGCGCCGAGATCGCCGAGGCTGAGATTGACGGCGGCGATCTTGCGCTCGCGGGCGAGTTCCGCGAGCCAATCGAGGGCGTCGAGGATGGCGCTCCTGAAGGCGAGCACGCAGGGCGCGGCACCGCCACAGAGTGCCGGGTCGTCGACCCTGGAGAAGAGCTGGACGGCGACGATCTCGGCCGCGGGCGCCCAGCCCAGGGGACGGCCGCCGGTGGCCGGGAGCGCCGCGCCGGCGGCGATCGCCGCGACGTGGGTCCCGTGTTCGCAGCGGGGCAGCTCGCACGGGGCCGCGACCCCGGGACCCTCGACCCGCTCCGCGCCGCCCGGGCAGAGCGAGCGGATCGGCTGCAGCGGTCGGCCCAGGGCGTCGAGCGCGCTCGCGTAAGCGGTGCAGAACTCCGCCACCACGCGGCCGGCCAGCGCCGGATGGCCGGCATCGACGCCGGTGTCGAGGATGGCGAGGAGGGTGCCGCGGCCCGCCTCGGGCGAGGCCCCGGGCAGGGGCGAGGGCTCGCCCGAGGCCGCCTCGGCCCACGGCAGGGCGAAGGCGGTGTTGGGGACGATCTCCTCGACCTCCGGATCGGCCGCGAGGGCGCGCAGCCGCGCCCCGTCGACCAGGGCGGTGACCCGGGCGGGGTCGGCCCGCAGGGTGGCGCCGAAGGGGACCGCTCCGGCCAGGCGCGAAGCGAGCCCCTCGAGCCGCACCGCCGCGGCGCCGAGTTCGAGGCGCTCGCCGCGCAGCCGGACGATGACCGGCAGCCGGCCGCGCAGCCGGTCGGCCCGCTCGACCAGGGCGGCCGGCAGCTCGACCCCGGCTGCGGCCGGTCCGAACGCGGCGGTCGCGAGCGGGAGCGCTGCTGCGAGTGCGAGGAGCGCGCGGCGGCCGGGCGGACGCGGGCGGACGGTGGGCATGGTTCACTCCTCCGCTGGGCGGGTCGCGGGCGCCGGATCGTCGGGGCGTCGCCAGGGATCGACCCGCCGCTCGCCGCTCGGCCGGTCGAGGCGTACGAGCACCGCTCCGGCCTCGGGGCCGGGCCTGGCGCTCCAGGGCGGTACGAGACCGGTGGTCACGTGGCCGAGTCCGTCGAGGGCCGCGAGCAGGCGGGCACGGGTGACGTCGCGGCCGAGCCGACGCAGCGCCGTCTCGAGGAGGAGAAGCGCGGCGGTGGCGTGGCGGGCGAGCGGGCTCGCGGCCTCGGCCTCGCCGAGCAGCGCACGGGCCCGCTCGGAGGGAGGGGGCGAGCCGGCCGGCAAGGCCCGGGGATCGCTCACGACGAGCCGCTCGACCACGGACGGCAGGGGCGTGCCGAGCCGGGCCAGGAGGTCGACCGGCGCGTAGAGGCGGGGGACGGCGAGGGCCGCGGCCGGCGCGGGCGTCAGGAGGAGGAGGGCGTCGGCTTCCGCTTCGCTTCGGGCGAGGTCCGGCCAGCGGGCGAGGGTGGGCGCGAGCTCGGCCTCGAGGGCGGGATCGGCCAGGAGGCGGAAGCGGCCGCGGCCGCCGAGGTCACCGGCCATCGCTTCGGCGAGGAGCCGGGCCTCGACCGAGCGCGGGGCGCCGAGCCGGCGGACGCCGGGCGGCTCCGGCCCGATCGCCGGGCGGAGCGGGAAGAGCTCCGGCAGCCCCCGCCCACGCAGGGCGGCGAGCAGCGCGGGCGGCGCGTCGTCGAGGAAGAGGGCGAGCGCGGGCTCGGCCTCGAGCCGGGCGAGTGCCGCCTCGGGCCGGGCCGGCAGGAGGAGGAGCTCGAGCTCGCGGTGGACGAGCCCGCCCTCGGCGCGAAGGAGTGTCCGGTGGCGCTCGATCAGGGGGAGGAGCGCGGTGCGCGCGGCCGGGTTCGGCCAGACCGTGGCCAATCGCAGCCGGCGGCTCTCGACCCCCTCGACCGCGCGGCGGCCGATCCGGTCGAGCTCGGCGAGGAGGGCCGCATGGAGCTCGGG
>DAIOUO010000470.1:0-2273 GCA_036759485.1 Geminicoccaceae bacterium
TGCGCTTTCCGGTGCTCGGCGCCGCGCTGCAGCGTCGTGGCGGCACGGCCCGCCACGACGCGGTGGCCTGGGGCTATGCGCGGGCGGCCTCGGCCCTGGGCGTCGACATCTGCGAGGGCTGCGAGGTCGGCGGGATCCGGGTCGAGGCGGGCCGGCTCGTCGGTCTCGAGACGAGCAAGGGGCCGATCGCCACCGAGACCGCGGCGCTCGTCGCGGCCGGCCACAGCTCGGTGCTCGCCGCCACGGCCGGGCTCGAGCTGCCGATCACCAGCTATCCCCTCCAAGCGCTCGTGAGCGAGCCCTTGAAGCCCTGCTTTCCCTGTGTGGCCATGTCCGGGACCATCCACGCCTATGTGAGCCAGTCCGACAAGGGCGAGCTCGTGATCGGCGCCGGGACCGACCGCTATCCCTCCTACGGCCAGAAGGGCTCGCCGCCGGTGATCGAGGACGCGCTCGAGGCGGTCTGCGAGCTCTTCCCGGTGTTCCGCCGGGTCCGGATGCTGCGGCAGTGGGCCGGTATCGTCGACGTGACGCCGGACCGCTCGCCGATCATCGGGGAGAGCCCGGTCAAGGGCCTCTGGCTGAACTGCGGCTGGGGCACGGGCGGGTTCAAGGCCACACCGGGCTCCGGCCAGCTGTTCGCCTGGTCGATCGCCCACGGCCGGCCGCATCCGATCGTCGCCGCCTTCGGCCTCGAGCGTTTCGCCGCCGGACGGCTGATCGACGAGGCGGCGGCCGCGGCGGTGGAGCATTGATGGCGGGCCGGGCGACACTCCTCCTGCTCGCTCGGGCGGCCGCGGCCGAGCCGGGGCCCGCGGAGCTTTCGGCACGCGGGCTCGTTCCGGTCGCGCGACGGGCGGTCGCCGATCCTTACGCCAGGATCGCCCGCGCGGAGCTCGTCTTGGAGGGCGGTGCGGAGCGGTGGCGCCGCCCGCGCCGGACGCGCGGGACCGTGCGCTGGGTGTGCGAGGCCGGGCCGGAGGGCCGCCGATGCTCCTGATCCCCTGCCCCTGGTGCGGGCCGCGCGAAGAGGTGGAGATGGCCTGTGGCGGCGAGGCCGGGCCGCCGCGACCGGCCGATCCGCGGGCGCTCGACGACGCCGCCTGGGCCGCCCGGCTGTGGGGCAGGACCAACCGCAAGGGCCCGCAGATCGAGACCTGGTGGCACCAGGCGGGCTGCGGCCGCTGGTTCCTCCTGGCGCGCGACACGCGCGACGATCGGGTGCTCGCTTCCTGGCCGATCGGCGTGGCGCCGCCGGAAGGGCTCGACCTCGGCGGGAGCGGCCGATGAGGCAGCCCTTGCGCCTCGCGACGGGCGGCCGCCTCGACCGAGCGCGACCGATCACCTTCGGGTTCGACGGCCGGAGGCTCGACGGGTTCGCGGGCGACACGCTCGCTTCCGCGCTCCTCGCCCACGGCATCCGGCTGGTCGGCCGCAGCTTCAAGCGGCACCGGCCGCGCGGGATCCTCTCGGCCGGGCCCGAGGAGCCGAACGCGCTCTTGCGGATCGAGCGCGGGCCCGGCCGGGTCGAACCGAACGCCCGGGCCACGATGGTCGAGCTCGTACCCGGGCTTTCGGCCTCGACCCAGAACGCCTGGCCGTCCGTCCGCCGGGATTTCGGCGCGCTCGCCGACCGGCTCGCGGCCTTTCTGCCGGCGGGCTTCTACTACAAGACCTTCTTCCGCCCGCAGGGGGCCTGGGAGCGGCTGTTCGAGCCGGCGATCCGGCGGATGGCCGGGCTCGGCCGGGCGCCGGACGCGCCGGATCCGGACCGCTACCTGCACCGCCACGCCCATTGCGATCTGCTCGTGGTGGGCGGCGGGCCCGTGGGCCTCTGGGCCGCGCGGCTCGCGGCGCGTGCCGGGGCGCGGGTGATGCTCGTCGACGAGCGGGCGGCCCCGGGCGGCGGGCTCGCCGACGCCGGAACGCTCGCGCCGCGGATCGCGGGCGGGCCGGCCGCGGTCTGGCTCGACCGGCTCCTCCAGGCCCTCGACGCGATCGACGGGCTCACCCGACTCGCCCGGACCACGTGCCTGGCGCTCCACCCCTCGGGCCACGCGCTGCTGCTGGAGCGGGTGGCCGATCACCGGCTCGAGCCCGACCCGCGCCTGCCGCGCGAGCGGCTCTGGAAGATCCGGCCGCGTGCGGTCCTGCTCGCCACCGGGCGGATCGAGCGGCCGCTGGTCTTTCCCGACAACGATCGGCCGGGGATCCTGCTCGCCCAGGCGGCGCGCGCCCATCTCGCCCGCCAGGCGGTGCTCCCGGGCCGCGAG
>DAIOUO010000471.1:0-2270 GCA_036759485.1 Geminicoccaceae bacterium
GGTGAGCACCTCCTCGATCGGCCAGGGCAGCCGGTAGTTGAGGCCCGGGCCGGTCAGCCGGTCGAGCTTGCCGAAGCGCAGGACCACGCCCTGCTCCTCGGGCCCCACCCGGTAGAAGCCGGAAGCGAGCCAGAGGCCGACCGCGGCGAGAGCCACGATGGCCGCCGCCCGGCCGGAGCGCGCCGGTCCGCCCGCGCCCCCGGGAAACAGGCGCTTGAGCCGCTCCTGGCCACGCCGCAGGACCTCCTCGAGATCCGGCGGCTGCTGGCCGCCGCCGGGGCGTCCGCCCCAGGGACCCTGCCCGCCCTGCCAGCCACCGCCGCCTTGCGTGTTCCAGGGCATCCTGCTTCCCGTCGGTCGCGAGGTTGTGGAAAAGCCTCCGACGCGGGTGCTTGCGCGCACCCGCGACGAGATCACTATATCGCGCGGGCGGGGAAAGGGATCAACCGTGAGCGGATTAACAAAAGAACAGGTTCTCGACGCGCTGCGCGCGGTTCGTCATCCGCGGCGGGCGGGCGACGTGGTCGGCCTCGGTATGATCACGGGTGTGGTGATCAAGGGCTCGAACGTCGGCCTGTCGATCGAGGTCGAGCCGGGCGAGGCCCAGGCCCTCGAACCCTTGCGCCGGGCCTGCGAGGCGGCCGTCAAGGCCTTACCGGGCGTGACCTCGGTGACCGCGGTGCTGACCGCCGAGCGCGCACCCGCCGGGCGGGCCGGCCCGCCGCCGAGCCTGCCCGGCGAGAACCGTGCCCCGGCCCGCCCGCTCGTGCCAGGCGTGCGGGCGATCGTGGCCGTGGCCTCCGGCAAGGGTGGGGTCGGCAAATCCACGACCGCGGTCAACCTCGCGATGGGCCTCGCCGCCCTGGGACGCCGGGTGGGCCTGCTCGATGCCGACATCTACGGCCCCTCGCTGCCGCGCATGACCGGTGCCACCGGCCGCCCGAGCAGCCCCGACGGGCAGAAGCTGCGGCCGATGGAGGCCTTCGGCGTCAAGGTCATGTCGATGGGCTTCCTGGTCGAGGAGGACGCGCCCATGATCTGGCGCGGTCCCATGGTGCAGAGCGCCATCCAGCAGATGCTGGGCGACGTCGCGTGGGGCGAGCTCGACGTGCTCGTGGTCGACCTGCCGCCGGGCACCGGCGACGCCCAGCTCACCATGGCCCAGCGCGTGCCGTTGAGCGGTGCCGTCATCGTCTCGACCCCGCAGGACATCGCACTCCTCGACGCCCGCAAGGCGATCAACATGTTCCGCAAGGTGGACGTGCCGATCCTCGGCATCGTCGAGAACATGTCCTATTATTGCTGCCCGAAATGCGGGCATCGGGCCGAGATCTTCGCCCATGGCGGGGCGCGCGAATGCGCCCGGCGGTATGGTGTGGATTTCCTGGCCGAGATCCCGCTCGATGCCGAGATTCGCGAGCTCTCGGACGCCGGGCGGCCGATCGTGCTGGCCCGGCCGGAGAGCCCGCAGGCGCAAGCCTATCTGCGGCTCGCCATGAGCGTGCGCGACAAGCTCGCCGAGCTCGAAGGCGGCAAGGCCCGCCGGTTCCCGCGCATCGTCTGGAGCTGACCCCGCGCCTGCGCCCTTGACGGGCCGGCCGCCCGGCCCCATCGTGACGCTGCGGCGCAGCAGAATTGCTGCTGTGCAGCATCGATCGGACCTGCGATGTGCCGCACGGCCTCTGCCGGCCGGGCCCGGTTCCGGCGCCTCGGCGCCGCGGACCGGGCCGCCCGGCTGGCCCATCTGGCGCGACTCGGCGGCGAGGCACGCCGCGCCCGCTTCCTCGGCGTCGCCCCCGCCGCTTCCGCCCCCGAACCGGCGCTCGCCCTGGGCGCCTGGATCGGTACCCGCCTGCGCGGGGTGGCCGAGCTCCATCCCCTGCCGAGCCGACCCGATACCGCCGAGCTCGCCATCAGCGTCGAGCCCGCCTTCCAGGGCCGCGGCCTGGGCGGGGCACTGCTCGGCCGCCTGATCGTGCTCGCCCGCAACCGGGGGATCCACCGGATCCTGACTTTCTGCGCCGAGGACAATGCCCGGCTCCTGGCCCTTCTGCGCCGCGCCGGTGCTCGGCTGCGCTTCGAGCCGGGCGAAGCCCGTGCCGAACTCGAACTCCTGCCGGCGAGCCCGGCCACGCTCGCGCTCGAGGCGCTCGATCATTGGGAGACGGTGGCGCTGCGCCTGATCGCGCTCGCCCGAAGCGGAGCCGCCCGTGCGACGGGGTGTGCGGCCTGGCGCCTCCCGCCGCCGCTGCCGGCGCTCAGTCCCTGGC
>DAIOUO010000472.1:0-2269 GCA_036759485.1 Geminicoccaceae bacterium
GCACGTGTGCGGCCGGACCGGCCGCGGTGCGCCCCTCACCCGCCCTCGGCCAGTAGCTTCCACGCCTGCGCCTTCGCCCGCCCACGCCGGCCGTCACCGGCGCCCGGGCCGGAGCGCCTCATGCGCCGTCGGCCAACAGAAAGACGTCCGCCTCGAGCCGGCCGTCGCGCAGCACCGGCAACAGATCGGTCGCCGGCAGAGCCCGGCTCACGAGGAAGCCCTGCATCTCGTGGCAGCCCATCCGCCGCAGCTGGCGAAGCTGCTGGCTGGTCTCGACCCCTTCGGCCACGACGTTCAGACCCAAAGAGGCGCCCATCGCCACGATCGCCTGGACGATGGTGGCGCTCGAGGGGTCGCGGTCGACGTCCTGGACGAAGGAGCGGTCGATCTTGAGCGAGCGGATCGGGAAGGAGCGCAGATAGGCGAGCGAACTGTAGCCCGTGCCGAAATCGTCGATCGCGAGCGCGAGACCCAGGGCCGTGAGCTCGCGCATGCGTCGCATCGATTCGCTCGCCTCGCGCATGACCACGCTCTCGGTGAGCTCGAGCTCGAGGCATCCCGGCGCCAGACCAGTGCGCGCCAGGATGTCGGCGATCCGCGCCGCGAGCTCGGGATGCTGGAACTGGCGCGCGGAGAGGTTCACCCCGAGCCGCAGGTCGGGCCGCCCGAGCTCCTGTTGCCAGGCGCGGACCTGGGTGCAGGCCGTTTCCATCGCCCAAAAGCCGATCGGCAGGATGAGGCCCGTGTCCTCGGCGAGCGGGATGAACTCGCCCGGCGGCACCAGGCCGAGCTCGGGGTGGAACCAGCGCACCAGCGCCTCGACGCCCACGACCGCGCCGGTCCGCAAGGAGAGCTGCGGCTGGTAGTAGACCACGAGCTCGGCGTTCTCGAGCGCCCGGCGCAGTCGGTTCTCGAGCATGAGGCGCTCGAAGGCCTGGGCGTTCATGTCGTTGGTGTAGAACTGGACGTGCCCGCGCCCGAGCTCCTTGGCGCGGCCGAGCGCGGTGTCCGCGTTCTTGACGAGGAGGCTCGGCTCGTCTCCGTCGTTCGGATAGACCGCCACCCCCACGCTCGCCGAGACGGTGAGATCGTGGCCGTTGATCCTGAAGGGCGGCTGCAACGCCGCGAGCAGCTTGTGGGCGACCTTCACGATCGCCTCGGCCTGCTCGATCCCGGTGAGCAGCACGAGGAACTCGTCGCTGCCGAGCCGGGCGACCGTGTCGCTGCGCCGAAGCGTGGCGACGAGCCGCTCGCCGACCGCCTTGAGGAGCTGGTCGCCCCGCTCGAGCCCGAGAGAATCGTTCACGAGCTTGAAGCGGTCGAGATCGAGCAGCAGAACCGCGAGCAGCTGGCGGGCCCGGCGGGCCCGAGCGATCGCCTGGCCGAGCCGGTCGTTGAAGAGGATCCGGTTGGGCAGACCGGTGAGCGGATCCAGATAGGCGAGGGTGCGCAGGGTCTCCTCGGTGTGCCGGGCGAGCGTCGCATCGCGCAGCGTCAAGAGGACGAGCGGCGCCTGCGCTCCCGGGGCGTGCCGAGCGGCCACCTCGAGGGGCAATGGCTCGGCCTCCCCGCGCAAGCCCAGAAGCTCGCGCACGCCCGCCGATCGTGGCAGCTGTTCGAGCAGGAGCGCACGCAGCTCGGCCGTGCTCGCCACCCCGCCCAAGAGGCTCTCGACCGCCCGGCCGACCAGGTCCTCCGCGCGCAACGCGAAGAGCCGAGCCGCCGCCTCGTTGACGAGGCGAACGACACCCTCCCGGTCGATGCCGATCAGCGCCGCGGCCACGGCCTCGAGCAGCGCCGCGCCGTCGGGCCCGGCCGCAGCCGGCGGCGTGGATGGAGGGGTCGGCGCTTCGACAAGGCCCCGAGCCGGAGCTTCCGCGAGACCGGGTGCCGACGGTTCGGCGGAGCCCCGACCCGACGGCTCGGCGAGGCCGGGGGGCGGCCCTTTCGCCCACCCCGGAGCGGGTGCCGCTTCCGGGAACGACGATCGGAGCTCGGCCGCGGCCGGCTCGGCTGCCCGTACCGGCGCGAGGATAGCGAGGACCAGGTCCTCGCCGAGCCGGCGCATGGTGACAGCGAGCGAGGGGCGGCCGCCGCCCGCCCCGCCGAGGGCGAGCTCGCCCACCGCCGGGTCGTCACCGGCGAGGGCGGCCTCGACCAGCTCGAGCCAGAGATCCTCTTCCTCGGGGCCCAGCCCGGTCGGGACGATCGCCGCCGGGTCCGGAGGGCCGTCGGATGCGGTACCCGGCAGCGCCCCGGAGCTCCAGCG
>DAIOUO010000473.1:0-2265 GCA_036759485.1 Geminicoccaceae bacterium
GTCGGTTAACCTTTCCGCAGCAGACTGCGCCGCGAGCGGCGGTTCGGCGGGGTAGCGGGGCAGAGGAGCTTCGGCGTGAGCGCGGGGAGCACGGGCGACAGGGCAGCGGGCGGACGCAGAGCGGCCCGACCGGGCCGGGCGGGGACGGTCCGAGGCGGAGCGGGCGAGCCCCGCCGGCGGCGTTCGACGGCCATGCCGCCGCGGCGGTTGCAGCATCGGGGGAAGAGGGGCATGATAACGTCGTCAGGGGCGCTCCGGCGCACGGGGAGGCGAGCATGGGCAGGCTCTTGAGCGCGGCCGAGGTGCGCGCTTATGAGGAGAACGGATTCCTCTTCCCGATCCGGGTCATGAGCGAGGAGGAAGCGCGCGCCTATCGCCGGCGGCTCGAGGCGGCCGAGGCGTCGGGGGACCCGGAGATCGGCCGCTATCTGCGGACCAAGGCGCATCTCGTCTTCACCTGGTGCGACGAGCTGATCCGGCATCCGAAGATCCTCGATGCGGTCGAGGACGTGATCGGGCCCGACATCCTCTGCTGGTCGTCGGGCTTCTTCAACAAGGAGGCGAAGGACCCGGCCTATGTCTCCTGGCACCAGGATCTGACCTATTGGGGGCTCGAGCCGGCCGATATCGTCACCGCCTGGCTCGCGCTCTCGCCCGCCACGCCCGAATCGGGCTGCATGAAGTTCTGGCCGGGTAGCCACAAGTTCGACATCCTGCCGCACGAGGACACCTTCGCCGAAAAAAACCTGCTCTCGCGCGGCCAGGAGATCCGGGTCGAGGTCGACGAAGAGAACATCGTGTTCGACGAGCTGCGGCCGGGCGAGATGTCGCTCCATCACGTCAAGCTCGTGCACGGCTCGGAGCCCAACCGTTCGACCGACCGGCGGATCGGCTTCGTGATCCGCTACGTGCCGACCCGGGTCCGCCAGGTGGTCGGTCGGACCGACAGCGCCACGCTCGTGCGCGGGGTCGACCGCTACGGTCATTTCGAGCCCGAGCGGCGGCCGGCCGCCGACCTCGAGCCCGAAGCACTCGCGCATTACCGAGAGGTGATGGATCGGCTGAACCGGGTTCTCTACCGGGGAACCGGGAAGGTGGAGGCGCGACCCGGGGCCATGTGAGCCCGCGGGCGGACGCGAGGGAGGCTCGAGGATGGTCACACGACGCGGTCTGGTCCTGGGCGTGGTGGGCGCGACGGCCGTCTCGGGAGCTGCACGCAGGGTGCGCGCGGCCGCCGAACATCGCTGGAAGTGGCAGAGCTTCTGGCAGCCGAACACGGTCAACCAACTGGCCTTCGAGCGCTTCGCGGCGCGGGTGAAAGAGCGGTCGGGCGGGCGGATCGAGATCGAGGCGTTGCCGGTCAACGCCGTGGTGCCGCCGGGCGAGGTGCTCGATGCGGTCCGCGCGGGCGTGCTGCAGGGCGCCAACGGCGGCACCGGTTATTACGTCGGCAAGGACCCGGCCTTCGCGCTCCTGGCCGATCTCAACTGCGCCTGGGAAAATCCCGATCAGCTGATCGGCTGGTACTACGAAGGCGGCGGCAACGCGCTCGCCCGCGAGCTCTACGCCCGCTTCGGGTCCTATTACCTCGGCCCCGTGCTGTGGGGCATGGAATCGATCCCGACCAAGAAGCCGTTGCGATCGATCGCCGATTTCAAGGGCCTCAAGATGCGAGCGCCCGAAGGGCTGGGGGCGGCGATCTGGGCCAAGCTCGGCGTGGGCGTGATCACCCTGCCGGGTACCGAGGTCTACACCGCCCTCGAGCGCGGTCGGATCGAGGCGACCGACTGGGGCTCGATCGGCATGAACGACCAGCTCGGCTACGGCAAGATCGCACCTTTCGCGATCTATCCGGGCATCCATTCGATGCCGGCCTCGGACGTGACCATCAAGCTCGACATCTGGGAGAAGCTGCCCCAGGACCTCAAGACGATCCTGCTCGAGGAGACGGTCGAGTTCAACCGCCACAGCCTCGAGGTCAACGAGAAGCTCGACCGCGAAATGGTCGCCAAGCGCGATCCGACGACTCTGATCGCCTGGGGGCCGGCCGAGCGGCGCGAGTTGCGCGAGGTCGCCCGCACGGTCTGGGAGGAGTGGGGCAGGAAGAGCCCGATGGCCCAGAAAGTCTACGACAGCTATCTCGCCTACATGAAGAAGACCGGACTGCTCTGAGGCCCCGACGGTGGGGCGGTGGGGGGCCGGCTCCCGCCCCGCCCCGACCGCGGAAGGGCGACGACGCGGCCCTGATCGCGGGGCGCGGCGGAC
>DAIOUO010000474.1:0-616 GCA_036759485.1 Geminicoccaceae bacterium
CGCCTTCGCGAACGCCGCCCCGCGCGAGGTCGTGGTCGACCACGACCGTCGGACGATGGACGTCACCCTGAGGCTCGAGCCCGGCCCCGTGCTGCGCTACGGGCCGATCCGCTTCGAGGGGGCCGAGGGGATCGCCGAGCGCTATCTGCGCCGCCTCGTTCCGGCCCGCGAGGGCAGCCGTTTCGACATCGAGGATCTGGAGCGCGGCCGCGCCGCGCTCGCCGACAGCGGCCTCTTCGCCGCCGTCGGCCTCGTTCTGCCGGAAGCACCGCCGGCCGACGGCAGGCTCCCGGTCACCTTCGCCCTGGTCCAGCGCAAGCACCGGACCATCGGCGGTGGCGTCGGCTACGTCACCGACGAGGGGCCGAACCTGCGCGCCTTCTGGGAGCACCGCAACTTCCTGGGCGCGGGCGACCGGCTGCGCACCGACGCCCATCTCTCGCCCGTGCGGCAGAGTGCCGAGGCGCAGCTACGGATGCCCGAGCTCGGCGCCCGCGGCCAGAGCCTGCTCTTCGGCGGCACGCTCCTGGCCGAGCGGCTCGAGGCCTACGACGCCCGCTCGGCCAGGCTCTCGGGCGGGGTCGAGCGGCGCCTCGCCCGGGGGCTCGTGGGCTCG
>DAIOUO010000474.1:626-2259 GCA_036759485.1 Geminicoccaceae bacterium
GCCCACGAGCCCCCGGGCGAGGCGCCGCCTACCGCTTCGCCGACATCGAGGACCGCGGCGAGCGCGAGCGCTTCGCTCTCCTCTCCCTCCCCGGCCGGCTCGCCCTCGACCGCTCCGACAATCTCTTCGACCCGACCCGCGGCGGCCGCGTCGCCGTCGAGCTCGCCCCCTATTGGGACACGCTCGGCATCGGCTCGCACTTCTTGAAGGGCCGGGTCGTGGCGAGCGCCTATTGGCCGGTCCGCAACCGGCCACGGCTCGTGCTCGCCGGCCGAACGGCGGTCGGCGCCATCACCGGGGCCGCCCGCGATTCGGTGCCGGCCGACGAGCGCTGGTACGCGGGCGGCGGCGGCTCGATCCGCGGCGTCCCCTTCCAGAAGGCCGGGCCGATCGACCGGCACGGCGATCCCGTGGGCGGCCGCTCGGTCCTCGAGCTCTCGATCGAGTTGCGCTGGTCGATCACCGAGAGGATCGGCCTCGTCGGCTTCCTCGACGCCGGCAACGCCTATCCGGGGTCGCTCCCCGAGCCCTCGGCCGGGCTTCGCTTCGGCAGCGGACTCGGCCTGCGCTACGCCACGCCCGTGGGACCGCTCCGACTCGACATCGGCGTGCCCCTCGACAAGAAGCCCGAGGTCGACGACCCGTTCCAGCTCTATCTGAGTCTCGGCCAAGCCTTCTGAGGCCGGCGCTTCCGGCAGCCCGCCGGGGGCCGCCCGGACGGCGCTCGCCCTCGGCACCTCCCTCGGGCGGGCCGGCTCGGGCGCCGGGCTCGCCCCGACCGCCCGCCCGGGCTACAAGGAACGCACAGCCTCCCGCTCGGACCTCGGCCGATGCTCGCCCGCCTCGCCCGCCTCCTCGCCTTCCTGGGACTCGCCCTCCTGACCCTGCTCGCGGCGGCCTTCGGCTTCGTGCAGACCGGCTTCGCCAAGTCTCGGCTCGAGACCATGCTCGAGCGCACCCTCGCGGGCGAGACCGGCGGGGCCGAGGTGCGCGGCCTCTCGGGCCTCCTCCCGTTCGCGGTCCGCCTCGAGCGGCTGCGGCTCGCCGATGCCGAGGGAGTCTGGCTCGAGATCGACGACGCGCGAATCGACCTCGCCCCGACCGCCCTCCTGGCCGGCCGGGTCGAGCTGCGCGAGGCCTCGGCCGGGAGGGTCGCGGTCCACCGTCTGCCACCGGGCGAGCGCGAGGCGGAGCCGGCGACGGCCGGGTTGCGGGAGCTGCCGGCCCTGCCCGAGAGCCTGCCGCCCGTCGCCCTCGAGCGGCTCGCCCTGCCGCGGGTCGAGCTCGGTGCCCCGGTCCTGGGGAAAGCCGCCGTGCTCGCGGTCGAGGGCCGTGCCGCCGTGGCCCCCGACGGCCGTGGTGCCTCCGCCACGCTCGCGCTGCGCCGCACCGACCAGGCGACCGCCGAGGCCTCGCTCGAGGCCGGCCTCGACCTCGCCGGCCGCGCGCTGGCGCTCCGCCTCGAGGGAAGCGAGCGGGGCGGGCTCGTCGCCGCCGCCACGGGCCTCCCGCGAGCCGGCGAGGCGAGGCTGCGTATCGTCGGCGAGGGCCCGCTCGCCCGCTGGCGGGCGAGCCTCGCGGCCAGCCTCGAGCGGGTCGGCGCGCTCGACGGCACACTCGCCCTCGACCTCGA
>DAIOUO010000475.1:0-2253 GCA_036759485.1 Geminicoccaceae bacterium
GCCGAACGGACGGCGATCCCCGCGCTCCCGGATCGCGAGGTAGAGCGGAGTGGCATCGGGCGAGACGGCGATCCCGTTCGACCTTTTCCGGAAAGAGCCGAGGAGGGTCTCGGCCCGGCCGGTCTCGAGCTTCGCTCGGGTGATCCGCCCACCGCCACGATCCGCCCCCTCGGTCGCCAGGAGACCGCAGCCGGTCTCGATCGCGAGGCCGTCGGCCATGCCCGAGGGCGGGCGAAAGACCGAGACGGCACCGCTCTTCGGGTCGAAGCGGAGGGTGTCGGCCGGACGAGAACCAACCGAGGGACCGCGGGGCCCCTGGCTCCAGGTGACGTCCGAGAAGAACACGCTCCCCTCACGGGCCGCTGCCGGCCCCTCGTGAAGACCGGGTCGCACACCGTGCCGTCGACGACGCGCTCGAGCCGGGCCCCCGGTGGTAGGACGGCCGGATCGCCCGAAGGCCGCCCGCCGCTCGGCTCGGCCGCGGCGGGTCGGCGAGCCGAGCGGCGAGCAGGAGCGGCAGACGTGCGGCGAACAGGCGCGCCGAAGGCGATCTCCCGCGGCCGGGGACGAGAACGGCAACGAGAACGCGGGACGTCGAAAGACCGCCTCCGCTCGGCCGACAAGGGCCCGGCGCGCCCGGCCGGGCCGATCGGGTCGCGTTGACAGGGAGGTGTGCGAACCTAGGTTCGCGCCGCGGCCCCGGCCGCACCGGTCGGCCGGCGGGGAGCCCGCTCAGCGTGCGCGTGATCCTGGACGTCGTCGTCCCCTTCTTCGCGGTGATCGCCTGCGGCTGGGCCGCGTACCGCACCGGTGCGGTCGACGCCACCACGGTCAAGGGCCTGAACGCTTTCGTCTACTGGTTCGCCCTGCCCGCGCTCCTGGTCGTCAAAGTGAGCTCGGCGCCGATCGACCGGCTGCTCGATCCGGGGTTCCTGATCGTCTATTTCGGTCCGGCCATGGTCGTCTACTTCCTGATCCTCGACTATGGCCGGCTGATCCGACGCGAGGACACGCCGGCCGCCGCCCTCCGCGCGCTCGGCGCCAGCTTCCCCAATTCGGGCTACATGGGGATCCCGCTCCTGATCACGGCCTTCGGTCCCGAGGCGGCGATCGCCTCGATCCTGGCCCTCCTCCTCGACCAGTTCGTGACGATCCCGATGACCGTGGCGTTGGTCGAGGCGGGCCGCGGCAAGGGCGGCTTTCTCGCGACGCTCGGCCGGACCCTGCGCGGCGTGCTGTCCAGCCCGCTCGTCCTCGCGGTCGGCGCGGGCGCGATCCTCGCCCTCACCGGCCGGGGGCTGCCCGGCCCCGTCGCCGGCTTCGCCGGGATGCTCGCGGCGGCGGCGAGTCCCTGCGCCCTCTTCGCCCTCGGCACCGCGCTCGCCACGGTTCCCGCGCGCGGTGCGGTGGGCGAGGTGCTGCTCCTCGCGCTCGTGCGCCTGGTCGGCCATCCGGCCCTGGTCTGGGTCGCGGCGACCTTCGTCCACCCGGTGCCGAGCGAGGTCCTGCGCGCGGCGCTCGTGACCGCGGCTCTACCCACCGCCGCCACCGTGTTCGTGATGGCCCAGCGGGCCGAGCGGTTCCCGGCGAGCTCCACCGTGGTCCTCGTCACCCACGCGGGCTCGATCCTCACGCTCTCCGCGCTTCTCGTCCTGCTCAGCGAGTGAAGGGAGACACCGATGCCCCGACCGATCGAGTACGCCGACGCCCCGCCCGAAGTCCGGGCCGTGTTCGACGACATCAAGGCCACCCGCAACGTTCCAGACGTCAACAACTTCTGGAAATGGCTCGCGAACGATCCCAAGACCCTGCGGCGGACCTGGGAGAGCCTCAAGGAGGTGATGGCGCCGGGGGCCCTCGACCCGCTCGTCAAGGAGATGCTCTACATCGCCGTCTCGATCACCAACGGTTGCGAGTACTGCACCGCGAGCCACATCGCCGCAGCGAAGAAGCGCGGCATGAGCGAGGCGATGCTCGCCGAGCTGATCGCGGTCGTCGGCATGGCCAACGAGACCAACCGGCTCGTCCAGGGCTGGGGCGTGCCGGTCGACGAGGCGTTCCGCCGGTGAGCCCGCGCTCGCGCGCCCTTTCGGCCCCGCCGTCCGATCTCGCCGTCCTCGCTCGCGCAGCCGACCGGCGCGACCGACGCGACGGGCCGACCGGTTCGGCACCGAACCCGCGCCGCGTCGCGGTCCTGTCCCTCCTCCTCGCGCTCGCCGCCTGCACGGGCGAGCCGCCGCCGCTCCTCGATCC
>DAIOUO010000476.1:0-2250 GCA_036759485.1 Geminicoccaceae bacterium
TCGCGAACGCCTCGGTCCGGTCGCGGACCACGCCGAGCCGCGCGAGCGCGTCGGTCAACCGTCGCTCGGCCGCCTCCAGAGCTGACATCGGACCGCGACTTGCGCCCCTAGCTCGTTGAATATCGGCTGCTCTCGCACGGAGCCATCGGCCTCGTCAATCACTGCGCCGGGGTGCGGCAATATCCCGATTGCTTTTTGCGTGGGTGCGGCCACGTTCCGCGGCCAAGGGCCCGCGTTTCCGGACCGCCGCGGCCGCGCACCGACCAGCCGATCAGGGGAGTGAGCGAGATGACCGTCAGAGTCGCCATCAACGGCTTCGGCCGCATCGGCCGCAACGTGCTCCGCGCCATCGTCGAGAGCGGCCGCAGCGACGTCGTCGTGGTGGCCGTCAACGACCTCGCCCCGCCCGCCACCAACGCCCATCTGTTGCGCTACGACAGCGTTCACGGCCGCTTCCCGGGCAAGGTGACCCTCGAGGGCGACATCATGGACGCGGGCCGCGGGCCGATCACCGTGACCGCCGAGCGCGAGCTCGCGAAGCTTCCCTGGGGCCGGCTCGGGGTCGACATCGTCATGGAATGCACGGGCGTCTTCACGAGCAAGGAGAAGGCTTCCGGTCATCTCGCCGCAGGCGCCAAGAAAGTGCTGATCTCGGCCCCCGCGGACGGGGCCGACATCACGGTCGTCTGGGGGGTCAACCAGGAGAAGCTCCGGCCCGAGCACACGGTGGTGAGCAACGCTTCCTGCACGACCAATTGCCTCGCCCCGCTCGCCAAGGTCCTGCACGAGGGGATCGGGATCGAGCGCGGCCACATGACGACGATCCACGCCTTCACCAACGACCAGAACCTCTTGGACGTCTTCCACAAGGACCTCTACCGGGCGCGCGCCGCGACCTGCTCGATGATCCCGACCTCGACCGGTGCGGCGCGCGCCGTGGGGCTCGTCCTCCCCGAGCTCAAGGGCAGGCTCGACGGGGTGGCGATCCGCGTGCCGACCCAGAACGTGAGCCTCGTCGATCTCACCTTCGTGCCCAAGCGCGAGACCACGGTCGAGGAAGTGAACGGGCTGCTCGAGCAGGCCGCCCGCGGGCCCTTGAAGGGTGTGCTCGACGTCACCCGCGAGCCGCTCGTCTCGATCGACCTCAACCACCAGCCGGCGAGCTCGACGGTCGATCTGAACGCCACCAAGGTGCTCGAGGGTCGGCTGGTGCGGGTCGCTTCGTGGTACGACAACGAGTGGGGCTTCTCGAACCGCATGGTCGACGTCGCGGCCCTCATGGGCCGCCTCTGAGCCGCCCGGCGGGCAGCATCGCGGGTGGCGCGCGCACGCGATCGTCACGCGATCGGCGTGCGGTCGTCACGAACGGGTCTTAAGGCGCGCCGCGAGCGACGACCGGCCCGGCCGACGGGGTCGCGGCCGGTCCCGCGCGCGAGGCCGCCATGCCGCGACGCGTCGGCCGCCCGGCCCCCGAGATCCGGCGGGTCGGGCCCGCGACCGAGCCCAGAACCGAGACCCTCGTTCTCTCCGACCTCCATCTCGGCCTGCGCACCGCCCGGCCCCGGGCGGTGCTCGCGACCCTCGAGCGCTGGCGGTTCGGCCGGCTCCTCCTGCTCGGCGACATTCTCCACGACGGCGGCTTCGAGAGTCTCTGCGGCGAGGCCTGGCGGCTCCTGCGCCGACTGCGCGGGCTCGCCCGCGAGGGCGAGGCCGAGCTCGTCTGGCTCGCCGGCAACCACGACCGTCACCACGCCCCGGCGATCCGCGATCTCCTGGGCGTCACCGTGGTCGAGAGCTACGCCTGGCGGTGCGGCGGGCGGCGGATCCTCGCGGTCCACGGCGACGGTTTCGATCCGACCCTGCCGCGCCGGCCTTCGGTGGCCCGGCTGATCGGGCTCGGCTACGGCTGGTGCATGCGGCGGCTGTCGCGCGACGGCGAGTGGCCGCGCCGGCTCGACCGCTGGTGGTCCAAGAGCGCCGGCCTGCACGGGCTCGTGGCCGCCGGGGCGGCCGCCTGGGCGGCGACGCGCGACGCCGACACGGTGCTGTGCGGCCACACCCACGCTCCGCTCGCCCGCCGTTTCGAGAACGCCCGAGCCGACCGGGCACCGCTCACCTACGTCAACGCCGGCTCCTGGGTGGAGCGGCGGCCGAGCTTCCTCGCCGTCGATCCCGACGGCATCCGGCTCGTCCACGCGCCTTGACCCGCGGTCCGGCCGCCCCACCCGGAAGAGCCCGCATGGCCCGCAC
>DAIOUO010000477.1:0-2245 GCA_036759485.1 Geminicoccaceae bacterium
CCAGTGCACGACGAGGTCGGGAAGCCAAGCGCTGCGCGGACCCGCGAGCTCGCGGCATCTGCGACCGTGCACGAAGGGGGACATCGTCGATGAGGGGAAACGTCTTCGCTCGGCATCGCCGCCGGCTCGCCTGCGGCGCCGCCGCATTCGCTCTGTCGATGGCCGCGGCCGGTTCGGGAGCCGCCCAGGAAGCCCGGGGCACGCTGCCGGAGCTCGTGGTCACCGCGACCCGCTATCCGGTCGCGCCCGAAACCGTCGGCAGTGCCTTGACGGTGATCACGGCGGAGGATCTGGCCATCCGCCAGGCCGAATTTGTGAGCGACGTGCTGCGCGACGTCCCCGGTCTTTCGGTGAGCACGCCCGGCCCGCGCGGCTCGCTCGCGGCGGTGCGGATCCGCGGTGCGGAGGCCAACCACACCCTCGTCGTGATCGACGGCGTCAAGATGAACGATCCGGCTTCGACCGGGACTTTCCGCTTCGAGGATCTGCGCGCGGCCGACATCGAGCGGATCGAGATCCTGCGGGGTCCGCAGGCCACGCTCTACGGCTCGAACACGATCGGCGGCGTCGTCGCCATTACGACCCGACGGGGCAAGGGCAGGCCCGAACTGCGCGCGGCGGCCGCCGGCGGCTCGTTCGGAACCGGCGAAGGTGCGGTCTCGATCGGCGGCGGCGATGCCCGCTGGGACGCCTATCTGGGCCTGAGCGGTGTCCGCAGCGAGGGCACCAACGTCGCCCCGAGCGGCGGCGAGGACGACGGCTATCGGCAGGGCCTCTTGAACGCCAATGTCGGCCTGCGACCGGTCGAGAACCTGGAGATCCGCGGTACGCTGCGTTGGCTCGAGGCTCGGAACGACTACGACGGGTTCGGTCCGAACACCCGCGACGGGTTCCTGATCCCGACCGACGACGACCTGGCCGACCGGCGTTCCTCCCTTTCCGGGCGTCTACAGGGCAAACTCGCGCTCTTCGAAGGGCAATGGGAGCACATATTGGGGCTTTCCGCCCTTTCGACTCGCAGCGACCAGCTCGACGGGGGGACGTCGACCTTCCGCTTCGACGCCGACCGGACGATCCTCGACTATCAGAGCAACCTTTTCTTCGACACGCCCTCGCTCCTGGGCGCGAACCACGCTCTGACCTTCATCGCCGAGTGGCAACGCGACGACGGGGTGAGCTCCTTCGCGGCCTTCGAGGCCACGGACAATCTCGGGTTGGTGGGCGATTATCGAGTCACGCTGCTCGATCGGCTGACGCTCTCGGCCGGGCTGCGCTACGACGCGAACGAGAAGTTCGAGGATTTCGTCTCGCCCCGGCTGACCGCCGCCTTCGCGATTCCCGAGAGCGGGACCAGGCTGCGCGCCTCCTGGGGCCGCGGCATCCAGAACCCGAGCCTGACCGAACTCTACGGCTTCTTCGCCAATTTCCGCGGCAATCCGGACCTCGAGCCCGAGCAGTCGAAGGGCTGGGACATGGGTGTCGAGCAGTCGCTCTTCGGCGGCCGGCTCGCGCTTTCGCTGGGCTATTTCCGCAACGAGATCGACCAGTTCATCGGTTCCGAGTTCGACGCGGGGACGGGTACCTTCCGCCCGGTCAACCTCCCGGGCGAGGTCGACACGCAGGGGATCGAGACCGGACTCGCGGCTCGGCTTCTCGACGACCTCGAGCTCAGGGCCGCCTACACCTGGCTCGATACCGACGGGGCCGACGGCCGCCAGCTCGTGCGCCGTTCGCCGCACGTCGCGAGCCTCGGCCTCACCTGGCGGTTCGCTGCGGACGCCGACGGCAAGCGGCGCGGCACGATCGACCTTTCCGCCCGCTACAACGGCAGCCAGAAGGACGACGTTTTCACGGCCGCCTTCGCCCGGTCGCGGCAGACCCTCGACGATTTCTGGCTTCTCCAGGCGAGCGCGTCCTACGAGCTCGTGCCGGGTGTCACGCTTTTCGGGCGGGTCGAGAACCTGCTCGACGAGACCTACGAGGAGGCCTTCGGCTATCGCGGCCGGGACCTCGGCCTGTTCGTGGGCCTCAAGAGCCGTTTCGGGCTCTGAGCCGGTGCGGACGGGGCGGCCGCGACCGGAGCCGCAGCCCCTGCCGCTCGCTCGGGCGGCACTCGCGCTCGCGGGCTCGCTCGCGGTGCACGGGGCGGTGCTGGCGGCCGTCCTGCTCGCCCCGACGGCGGGCCCGCCCGAGCCCCTGCCGGCCCTTTCGCTCACGAACTCGACGAACACGGCCGGCAGGGGCT